>CAYRQC010000123.1:0-4024 GCA_964426265.1 uncultured Phycisphaerales bacterium
TGTCGTGGAACTTGCCGAGCACCGAGTGGATGCAGCGCGCCGCCTCGAGCACCTTGTCCTCGGAGACGACGCGGCAGACCAACTGCGACAGCTCGACCCGCTCATGCTCCTGCGAGCCGGCCTTGTAGGTGAAGCTGGCCAGCCCGAAGCGGGCGCAGACCGTCTCGAACGGGACGTAGATCTCGAGCGCGCGATCATCGATGCCGAGCACCACCTTGTTGGGGCTCTGGAACTCGAAGTCGGGCAGCACGCCGACCACCTGGAACCACTCGGCGCCGACCTTCAAGTCGAGCTCGAGCGGATGGCCGACGTACTTCGCCTCGCGCAGCAGGCGCGCGCGGATGACCGCGACGCGCTTTTTCTGGAAGCCGTCCAGCGCCGTCAGCGGCCGGCCCATGATCGTTTTCAGGTTCAGCGCGTCGAAGTACTCGGGTGTGACGCCGCGCACCTTCGCCTCGATCATCCGGCTCTTGAACCAGATCGACCGCTTGACGTCGTGGACCGGCAGCACCTGCTCGACCATCGGGACGGTCGTCTCGATCTGGTTCTGGTCGCGGAAGGTCAGCCCGTAGCGCAGGATGTTGCTGTCCTCCTGCTGCTTCATCGCGTCCTGGTCTTCGGGCGGCTTCTTGGCATTGACGATGATGTTCTTGATGCCGAGCTCGCTGATCTGCTTCAGGATCGTCTGCCGGCCGCCTTCGCCGACCGACACCATCAGCACGACCGACGCGATACCGAAGATGATCCCGAGCGCGGTGAGGAAGCTGCGCAGCTTGTGACGCATCAGGTTGCGGACGGCGTCGGTGGCGAGCTCCGGGGCGATCACGCGGCGCTCCCGACCGGCCGGCCCGAGTCGGTCTCGACCAGGCCGTCGCGCAGCGCGATGCGGCGCGGCGCGTTGGCGGCGATCTCCTTGTCGTGCGTGATCATCACGATCGTGCGCCCGGTGGCGTGCAGCTCGCGCATCAGCTCGAGGATCGCCTTGCTGTTCGCAGTATCGAGGTTGCCGGTCGGCTCGTCGGCGAGCAGCAGTGCCGGCTCGGTGGTGAGCGCGCGCGCGATCGCGGTGCGCTGCGACTCGCCGCCGGAGAGCTCGTTCGGCAGGTGCTTCACCCGATGGCTGAGGCCGATGCGCTCGATCAGCTCGTGCGCCTTCTTGCGCCGCGCCGCCTTGGGGACGCGCGCATAGAAGAGCGGCATCTCGACGTTCTCCACCACCGTCAGGTGGGGGACGAGGTGGAAGCTCTGGAAGATGAAGCCGATGCGGGTGTTGCGGATCCGCGAAAGGCTCTTGTCGTCCATCCGCGCCACGTCATCGCCGGCCAGGAAGTAGGCGCCGGAGGTCGGCCGGTCGAGGCAGCCGAGGATGTTGAGGAGCGTCGACTTGCCCGATCCCGACGGCCCGACGATCGCGACGTACTCGCCGGCGTCGACGCGGAGGCTGACGCCGTTCAGCACCGGCACCGGGTTCTGCGCGGTGCCGTAGCGCTTCTCGATCTGGCGCAGGTCGAGGATGGCCGTCGCGGCGACGGCCGCTCGCGGTTGTGAGGGGTCGGGCACCATCAGCTCCGCGTCACGCTGCCGCGCCGCCAAACCACGTCACTGTCCGGCCATCGGAGCGCCACCAGGGTTCCCCGGTGGTGCAGGCGCGGCCGTCGGGACCACCGGTGCCACCTCCTCCTTCTCCTTCGGGGGCGGCGCACCGGTCGGGACGCTCGGGTTGTAGAGCAGCACCTGCTGGCCGGGGGTGAGCCCCTCGAGGATCTCGAGGTAGCTGTCGTTGCTGAGCCCCGGCTTCACCTCGGTGCGCTCCGGATTGCGCGCGGCGTCGAGGATGTAGCACCACTGCTTGCCGCTCTCGAGGAAGACGCACTGGAGCGGGACGTAGGTCGCGTCCTTGCGCGTGTCGATCATCACCTCGGCCTTCGCGCTGATGCCAGGCTTGAGCTCGATGTCGGCGCGCGCCTCGAGCGTCACCTCGACGTCGAACTTCTTGACGTCCTGGTTCCCCTCGGTGGCGATCTGCGCGATCTTCGTGATCTTCCCGTTCATCAGGACCCCGGGGTAGGTGTCCATCGTCACCTGCGTCGTCATCTCGAGCTTGACCTTGTTGATGTCGGCCTCGTGCACGTGCAGCTTCACCTGCATGACGCGCAGGTCGGGAATCGTGAAGAGCGTGTTGCCGCCCCAGATCTCGCCGCCCACCTTCATGTTCTGCGTGAAGTCGTCCCACGAGTAGCGCGGGTCGCCGTAGATCACGATCCCCGGGCAGGGCGCCTTCAGGATCATCTTCCCGAGCTCCTCCTCGCGGTCCTTCTTCTGCTCGTTCAGCTTGTCGAGCCGCTTCTTCTGCTGCTCGACCGCGACCTGCTTCTGGCGCAGGGTCGACTCGGCGCGCTTCTCGCAGGTGGAGAGCCCGAGTTCGGCATCCTCGAGCGCCGTCACCTTGTCGCGCAACGCCATCGGCAGGACGTACTTCTCGTAGATGAGCTTCGCCTTCTCGGCGCTCTCCTTCGAGATGGTCGTCCGCTCGAACTCCTGCTGGTCGAACTCGAGCTGCGAGAGGGTGACGAACTTCTTGGCGTAGAGGGTCTGGCTGTCCTCGTAGTTGCGCTTGGCCTTCTCGAAGTTCTTGTTGGCCTCCTTGATGTCGATCTCGAGCTTGCGCTGGTCCTGCGGGACGTCGCCCTCCTCGTACTTCTCCTTGTCCTTGCCCGCCTTCTCGAGGGCGATCTTCGCCTTCTTGATGTCCGACTCGCTCTGCTTGCCCTGGATCTCGAGCTCGGTGTTCGCAGTCTGCAGGTCGGCCTCGGCGCGCGTGATCTCGAGCAGGATGGTGTCGAGCGCCTGCTGCATCTCCTGCGTGTCGAACTTGCAGAGCTCCTCGCCTTCGATGACGAGCTTCCCCTCCTCGACGATCGAGGTGATCTTCCCGCGGCTGTGGAACTCGGGGGTGACCTTCTTCGAGTCCTTGGCGACCAGCGTCCCGTTCTCGGTCAGCGTGATCGGCAGGTCACCCTTCACGACGGTGAAGAGGCCGTCGGTGGAGACTGCGGAAGCGGCGGCGTCGGCCTGGTTGGCTTTCCACCACCACCAGCCGCCGCCCACCACCGCGACAACCACGATCCCGATGATCCCTTTCATCGCTTTTCCTCCGTCGTTTCCGGTACCGGCTCACCTTCGACCGCTGGCTCGGGCGCTGTCGTGGCCGGTTCTTCGGCCGGTCTACCGACGCTCCACATTCCGTCCTTCCCGATGAAGAGGATGCCGAGATCCTTGTAGAGCGTGAGTCGTTGGATCAGGTGCTGGACCCTGAGGTCGACCAGGCTGTTCTGGTTCTTGATCTTGCTCTTGCGCGCTTCGAGCAGGTCGCGGTTGTCGGCCGTGCCGCGCTGGACTTTCAGCTCGAGGATGTAGATCGAGTCGTCGTCGTCGGCGAGGCTCTGTTCCGAGAGCTCGAGCTGCTTCTCGGTGTTGGTGAGCTGCCGCAGCGCATCTTCGACGCCGCTCTTGATGTCGTCGTCGAACTGTTGCGAGCGGCGGCGCGTCTGCTCGATCGAGATCTCCTGCTGGCGCCAGGCGTTGCGCCGGTCGATCGTCTGCAGCGGGATCTCGAGGTTGACGCTCGCCGAACGCGACCAGGTGTTGGGGAGCGCACCGCCCGCGAACTTGCCGGAGCCGCCCGATCCGTAGCTCGCGCTGACGCTCAAGTCGGGAAGCAGGTTGTTCCGCGCCAGCGCGAAGCCGCGTTCGGCGTCCTCGATCGACTCTCTCTGCGTCTGTACGTCGAGGCGGTTGTGCATCGCCACCTCGACGGCCGACGTCGGGTCGTACGCCACCTTCTCGAACGGCGGCTCCTCCTCGACCAGCTCCACCTCGGTTCGCGGGTCGAGCCCGAGATTGATTAGGAACTTCTCGATGGCACGCCGGTACCCGACGCGCGCTTCTTCGACCTGGCTCTCGACATCGATCCGCTGGCGGCGCGAGAGGATGACCGGCTGCTGCGTGATCCTCTCCACCTTGA
>CAYRQC010000124.1:0-12846 GCA_964426265.1 uncultured Phycisphaerales bacterium
GGTGGTCTTCCTCGCCGCCCGCGCCCTGCTGCCGCGGCTCTTCCACCGCATCGCGATCGCCAAGGATCCCGAGGTGCTCGCGCTCGCGAGCCTGGCCGCCTGCATCGTCGTCGCCGCCGTCACGCAGAGGCTCGGCGCGAGCCTCGCGCTCGGCGCCTTCCTCGCCGGCATGGTCTTCGCCGACACCGAGTTCGAGCCGCAGATCCGCGCCGATCTCGCGACCGTGAAGCGGCTGGCGCTCGGCCTCTTCTTCCTGTCGATCGGGATGCTCGTCGATTTCGCGCTGGTCCTCCGCCATTTGCCGCTGCTGCTCGGCGCGGTGGTGGTCATCGTCGGCGTGAAGACGGCAGCGACGGCCGGAGTGCTGCGCCTGTTCGGGCGGCCGTGGAGCGTCGCGGCGGGAACCGGGCTCGCACTGGCGCAGGCGAGCGAGTTTGCGTTCGTACTCGCGTCGTCGCCGGCCGGCGCCACCTTCCTCAGCGAGACGACGCGCCAACTGCTGATCCCGGTGGCGGTGCTCTCGATGTTGCCGGCGCCGGCGCAGGTGGGATTCGCACAGCACTTCGGCCGGATCGTCGGCCGCTGGTTGGCGCCGGCGGGCGCGGCGGAGGGTGCGCGCGCGGGAGGCACCGGCGGCGCGGCCGGCGCGGGCGCCAACGCATCTCACGCGTCCGCGTCGAACCACGCCGGGACGCTCCACGGCGCCACCGTCCCGCCGGCGAAGCGGGCGTACGCCGTCGTCGTCGGCTACGGTCCGGTCGGCCGCACACTCTGTCGGATCCTCCTCCGGATCGGACTGCGAGTGTGTGTGATCGACTTCAACCCACAGACGGTCGCTCGACTGAAGAAGCTCGGGCGCGCGGCCGTCTTCGGTGACGCGGCGCAGCGCGACGTGTTGATGGCGGCGCACGTCGATGCCGCGCAGTGGTTGGTGGTCACGCTCCCCGACCTCAAGAGCCGCGCGGCGATCATCACCACGGCGCGCGCGCTGCGACCGTCGCTGCGCATCCTGTCGCGCGCGCGCTACCTCGACGAGCAGGTCGCGCTCGAGCGCGCGGGCGCCGACCAGATCGCCTACGAAGAAGCGGAGATCGCCGTCGAGCTGGCGCGCCTGCTGCTCGGCCAGCTCGGCATCACGAAGGAGGTGCTCGACGCCGAAGTGGGAGCGATTCGCGCCGAGATCGCGGTGAGAACCGGCTTCTCCGTGATCCTGCCAGCGCGCAAGAGCGAGCCGCCACCGGGCGTGTGAGCGGCGTTCGCGCCCCCAACAGCGCGAGCGTTGCTCCGTAGCTTCCGGCATCTGAGTCGCCAGGCGTGTGTGCACTCCGCGCGACTCGATCCAGAGGCTTTCGCTGCGGCCCGCTGTAGACCTCCACGGCTGGCGGCGCACCACAGCGACCGGACGATCGAGGACTTCTCCATGAACCTCACGAATGCGTTGGTGTTGGTCGGGCTGACGGCGCTGCCGCTTTCCACCACGGTGCTCGATGGAGTGGACGATGCACCCGCGCTGGCGAAGCAACTCGGCAGCATCGACTACAAGGCGCGCAAGGAGGCGTTCCGCGCGCTCGAGAAGCTCGGCCCGGCCGCCCGAACGGCGCTGAAGAACGCGCAGTTGAGCGAGGATCCCGAGGTGCGCTGGAACGCCGCGCTGCTGCTCGACCGGCTCGAGCAAGCGCAGGCCGAGCGCGGCGACCACGGCGACCCGCTCGCTCGACGGTCGGCCGGTGACTCCCGGGACGACACCGCCGGTGGCTCCACCGAAGGGTGGCTGCGCGAGACGGACGACCCGGTCGACGATGCCGCTCATCGAACCGAGGACGACGCGAAGAAAGGCGGCACACGACGGCGCGTCGGCCGCGGCTGGCCGTTCGAGTTCAACGATGCTTTCCAGCAGTTGCGCGACTCGATGCGACGTCTCGAAGAATGGCAGCAGCAGATGGAGCAGCCGGGCTCGGGCGGTGCACGGTTCGGATTCCACGGATTCGACGACGACCTCTTCGGCGACCTGAACGGCCTGCCGGGTCAGCAGGGTGCTCTCGGCCTCGCGCCCGGCAGCTCCTTCTCGCGCGTGACCGACAACCATGGAAAGCGTGAAAGCGTCTCGGTACAGGTCGACCAGCAAGGCCATGTGAAGGCAACGGTCGAAAAGGATGGCAAGCAGCAGAGCTACGAGGCTGACTCGATCGAGACGTTCAAGAAGGAGCACCCGGAGCTGCTCGCTGGTTTCGGCGGAGTGACGCTGAAGCTGCCGCAGCTCGGCCGCGGCGATGGGCTCTGGATGCCGCGCGGCCGAGCGCAGCCGGGTCAGGCGCAGAAGCCCGATGCTCGGTTGCCACCTGTGACGGCTCCACAAACGACAGCCAGTGAAGGGCCCAAGCTCGGCGTCCAGATCGAAGCGGTGCCGGCGGCGGTGGCGGAGCAGCTCGAGCTCGACGCTGGCGTGGGATTGCGAGTCGTCGAGGTCATGAAGGGCAGTGCGGCCGAACAGCTCGGGATCCTGAAGCGCGACATCATCACCGAGGTGAATGGTCGCACGATCCGCGGCATCGCCGACGTGCAAGCCGCGTTGAAGGAGAGCGACCCGAGCGCCGCCGACGTGACGGTGATCCGCCGCGGCGAGATCAAGAAGCTGTGAGCACGGAGCGCTGACCGCGGCAGCAGGAACTGCCGCGTCATCCAGCGACGCTTTTTCCCCCCGAGAGCCCACCCCCCTGGGCTCTCTTCGAGCCGGGCAACGGATGCCGGCTCGACCGATCGCCCGACGCGCAACCACTTGGCTGCGCGGCGGGCGGTCGGCTTTGGTGGCTTCCTTTCCGCGATCGCGTCGCCTACCGTCTTGCGTTCGCAGCCCGGAAACGAGTCGGCGCCGTGGCCCGCGACCAGCGGCTCGCGCCGATCTCTCGTCCGGACTGTGTGCGGCGAACGCCGCCGCCCTGCTGGTGGTGCTGTGGTCGATATCGGGAGCTACTCGTGCAGAACGACCATCTGGCGGAACTCGAGCGCGCGCTGGCACAGGCCTTGACCATGGTGCGGGATCTCGCGGCGCAGAATGCGCTGCCGCCGGTGCTGGCGCCGCTCAATCTCATTGCGCCGCCGCGCGGCTTCTTCGTGAACGTGGAGCTCAAGCCCTACACCGACCACGCGCGCGCCGAAGAGTGGAGCCGCGACCCGCGATGGGACGCACGCAACGGCGAAGTGCACCTCACCTACGAGCCGGCGCGCGAGGAGCGTTTCGAACGCGGTCCGCGCGACGATTCCGACCGCGGCCCCGACCGTGGCCCCGCGCGCCATGAGCCGCCCGCTCCGCCCAACGAGGAAGCCGCGCTGCGCGACATCATCGAGGTGGTGGCGCGCGCCGAGTCGGATCCCTCGTTCAAGTTCCTCGCGCTCAAGTTCCTGCGCGATCAGCTCCTGCCGCGCCACGTCGCGTGGGCGGGGCTGCCGCACGAGGCGCAGATCCAGATCAACCGCGCGATCGACGCCGGCGCGCTCGGCACCACCAAGGTCGAGAACCCGCGGATGCCGCAGTACCCGGTCACCGCGGTGGCGCTGAACCGCCAGCACGCGATCGTGATCGAAGTCCTGCGCTCGTTCGGCGCGCCACCCCCGACCGCCACGCCCGCCAGTCGCAACGACGACAGCGACGAGCCGAGCTGACCGCGACCGCACGACCTGCCGGCACTCGGAGGAGCGCCATGCCCTTTCCCCTCTTCATCGTCGACGCCTTCACGTCGAAGCCGTTCGGGGGCAATCCGGCGGCGGTCTGCCTGCTCGACGCCGCCGCCGATCCGAGATGGATGCAGGAGGTCGCGAGCGAGATGAATCTCGCCGAGACGGCCTTCGTCCATCCGGACGATGAGGTGTTGCGGCTGCGCTGGTTCACGCCGGTCGTCGAGGTCGATCTCTGCGGCCATGCGACCCTCGCGGCGGCGCACGCGCTGTGGGAATCTCGACGGCTGCGCGCCGACGCGATGGCGCGCTTCCAGACGCGCAGCGGCCTGCTCACCGCCACGCGCCGCACCGAATCGATCGAGCTCGATTTCCCGTCCGAGCCCGCGCACGCGATCGAGCCGCCCGCTGGACTGTTCGAGGCGCTCGGCATCGCCCGCGAGCAGACGCTCTTCGTCGGTCAGAATCGCATGGATCTCATCGTCGAGCTGCCTTCCGAAGCCGCCGTGCGCGCACTCGTGCCCGCGATGGCGCCACTCGCGAAGCTCACTCGCCGCGGGCTCATCGTCACCAGCCGCCCGACCACGCGCGGCAGCGACTTCGTGTCGCGCTTCTTCGCGCCATCCGCCGGCATCCCCGAAGATCCGGCCACCGGCTCGTCGCACTGCTGCCTCGCGCCGTATTGGGCCGCGAAGCTCGGCAAGACGAAGATGACCGGCTTCCAAGCCTCCCACCGCGGCGGCACGATCGGCGTCGAGCTTGCCGGCGAGCGCGTCCGACTCATGGGTGAGGCGGTGACGGTGGTGCGCGGCGAGCTCGCGGCGTAAGCACACCGTCCTGCGCCGCGGTTCGTCCTGCGCCGCGGTCTTCAGCGATGGATTGGGCCGTGTGCGGAAAACATCGGCGTACGGATCCCGGATCGGTACGCCGAATTGTTGCTTCGGCTTTCACTTCTTCGGGAAGAGCCCCTTCAGCAGGTCGCCGAGCGGATTGTTGTGGCCGCCACTCTTGTGGGCGTCCGACGGTGTGAGCGGCTTGGGTGCCGGTCGCGGCGGAACGCCCTGCGGCGCCTCATCGTGACCTCTCGAGGCACCACGGTCGTCACGACGACCGCGATCACCGCGGTCACTTCGATCGCCGCCGCGATCGCCACGGTCACCGCCACGGTCACGGTCACCGCCGCGATCGCCACCACGGCCTCCTCGCTCGCCACCGCGTACGGGTCCACCGGCGCCCCCCGACCGACCTTGACCACCCGCTCCATCGCGACCAGCCGGCGCGCCGCGGCCCTCCCCCGCTCCATTCGCCGCCGCACCTTGGCCTCCACCCTGCCCGCCACCGCGTCCCCCACCACCCCCATCACCCTGCGCGCTGCCGTGCGCCCCACCGACCGCCATCGCCCCGCCCTCGGCCTTCGGTGCTTCCTTCTTCGCCGTCAGCGCGATCCGCTTGCGCTCGCGATCGATGTCGATCACGCGCACCGTGAGCTTGTCGCCCACCTTCACCACTTCGCGCGGGTCGTTGACGAACCGGTCGGCGAGCTGCGAGACGTGCACCAGCCCGTCCTGATGGACGCCGATGTCGACGAACGCGCCAAACGCCGTGACATTCGTGACCAGCCCTTCGAGCACCATCCCCGGTTTCAGATCGTCGAGCTTGGTGACGTCGTCGCGGAAGTGCGGCGGCTCGAACTGCTGGCGCGGATCGCGGCCGGGCTTGTGCAGCTCGTCCAGGATGTCGAGCAGTGTCGGCTCGCCGACGTCGGGACCGAGGTAGCGCCGCGGATCGATCTTCGACGTGAGCGCGTCGTTGCCGACCACGTCCTTCAGCTCCGCGCCGAGGTCCTTCGCCATGCGCTCGACCAGCTCGTAGCGCTCGGGATGGACCGCGGAGGCGTCGAGCGGATGCTCGCCATCGCGGATGCGCAGGAAGCCCGCGCACTGCTCGAACGTCTTGGGTCCCATCCCGCCGACCTTCAGCAGTTGCTGGCGCCCGCGGAACGCGCCGTTCGCCTCGCGGTGCTTGACGATCTTGGTCGCGAGCGCCGGCCCGATCCCGGCCACCCGCGACAAGAGCGGCGCCGACGCGGTGTTGATCTCGACGCCGACGTGGTTCACGCAGCTCTCGACCACCTCGTCGAGCTTCGCCGCCAGCAGCGGCTGGTGGACGTCGTGCTGGTACTGGCCGACGCCGATCGACTTGGGATCGATCTTCACGAGCTCGGCGAGCGGATCCTGCAGCCGGCGCGCGATCGAGATCGAGCCGCGCACGGTGAGATCGAGCTCGGGGAACTCCGCTCGCGCGAGGTCGGACGCCGAGTAGATCGACGCCCCAGCCTCGTTCACCGAGACGACCATCGTCTGCTTGACCTCCGGCTTCTCGACCGCGAGGTCGGCGAGCAGCTTGCGCACGAAGGTCTCGGTCTCGCGACCGTGGGTGCCGTTGCCGATGGCGATCGCGACCGGTTGGTGTTCGAGCAGGAACTTCGCCAGCTCGACCTTGGCGCCCGCCTCATCCCTCACCGGATAGATCGTGGTGCCGCCGAGGAACTTGCCGGTGGCGTCGATCGCGACGCACTTGCAACCGGTGCGGATCCCCGGATCGACGCCGACGACCGCCTTGCCGCCGAGCGGCGGTGAGAGCAGCAGATTCGCCAGGTTGTCGGCGAAGACGTCGACCGCCAGCTTGTCGGAGCGGAGCTTGAGCTCGACGCGCAGCTCCGTCTCGATGCTCGGCATCACGAGGCGGCGGTAGCCGTCGGCAATCGCCGTGCGCAGCTCGCTGGAGAACGGCGACGTCGCGCTGCACTTCGCGGCGGCCTCGATCTTCGGCAGGACGCGCGTCTCGTCCGCCTCGAGGTGGACGTTCACGACGCCTTCATGCTCGCCGCGCCGCACGGCGAGGAAGCGGTGCGACGGGATCTTCGCGATCGGCTCGCGGTAGTCGTAGTAGGCCTCGAAGCGCGTCGGCTGCTTGGTCTTCTCCTCGACGCGGGTGGAGACGAGGATCGACTCGCGGGCCCAGTGGTCGCGCACCAGTCGCCGGATCTCGGCGTTCTCGGCGAGCGTCTCGGCGACGATGTCGCGCGCCCCTTGCAGCGCGGCCTCGACGTCGGCGACGCCCTTGTCGGCGCTCACGAACGCGGCGGCCCCCTGCTTGGGATCGCCGGCGGCGGGCTGTGCGAGGATGCGCAGCGCGAGCGGCTCGAGCCCCTTCTCGCGCGCCACGATCGCCCGCGTCCGACGCTTCGGCCGGAACGGCAGATAGAGGTCTTCGAGCGCCGCCTTCGTCGTCACCCCGCGGAACTGCGCCTCGAGCTCCGGCGTCAGCTTGCCCTGCTCGGCAATGCTCTTGAGGACGGTGTTGCGCCGCTCGTCGAGGTCGATGAGGTAGGCCGACCGCTCCTGGATCGCGCGGATCTGCACCTCATCGAGCAGGCCGGTCGCCTCTTTCCGGTAGCGCGCGATGAACGGCACCGTGCTGCCTTCGTCGAGGAGCTTCATCACGGCGACGACGCCGGCGGGCGCGAGCTGGAGCTCGTCGGCGATCACGGGCGCGAAGGAGAGCGAGGCGGTGGCGGTGTCCATCGAAGCAGCTGCCTGGGGGAACAAAGGGGGGGAGGAACGCTGGGAAGAATGGCGAGGCGAGGAACGATCGGTGGCGGCGGTGAATGGCTCGGAGCGTGCGCAGGATCTTGAAGGATAGGGATGTGGTATCGGCGAAGAGTCGGCGCTGGCTCGCTGAGAATGCCGAAACCTCGGCGGGGGCGGGGTGGAGAGCTTGGTCGGAGAGTCAGTCGGGATAGACGAAGGTCACGGGGCGATCGATCGTCGGATTCACGCTGAGGTGGACCGGGCAGGTGAGGGCCGCCTTCTCGAGCACCGGGCGCGCCTCCTTCGGCACTCCGGCGGGCAGCTCGAGCCGGATCGGCAGGCGGCCGACGCGCCGCAGCGGATCGGCGACCATGTGCTTCTCGACGCGCCCCTTCGCCCCATCGAGCTTCCAGCCATGCTTCTTCGCGACGATCCCCATCACCGTCAGCATGCAGGTGACGAGCGCCGTCGCGAGCAGGTCAGTCGGGGAGAAGCTCTCGCCGCGCCCTTCGTTGTCCTTGGGCGCATCAGAAGAGAGGAGTGCGCCCGACGGACCGTGCTTGGCCGTGCAGCGCAGACCTCCCGTGTAGTCGACCTGGATCTCGACCATGTGGCTTCCGAAGCCGCGACCTCCCCGATCGCGAAGGGCGGCGAGGATAGCCGTGCGCGGCGGCGCGAGGAGGGGGGGGCGCGGGAGAGGCGAGCCACGCCTTGGTCGCAGCAGCGCGGTGGGGGTTGACTTCGGAGCGCCGGCGCGGATGCGTTCATGGCAAGCGTGGAGGGAAGGCGGAGCTACGGAGTGGGAGTTACGCTCGCGGCAGCTTCCCGGAAGGAAACGAGAAGAGAGAGCGGGGGGCGTGACCCACCGCACTCGGGAGAACGATTCGTGACGAGAGGATTCGTGAAACGCGGGCTGGTCCATTGAAACCGGTCGCGTCGGTACCCGAGCGCCGTGCCTTCTCGGTTGCGACCTTTGCTCGCCACCGTGGGCGCGTGCTGCTGATCCACCATGCACGGTTGAAGACGTGGCTTCCGGTGGGCGGCGAGATCGAGGCGGGCGAGACGCCGCTTGCGGCCGCGCGGCGGGAACTGCGGGAGGAGACCGGGCTCGACGGGAACTTCGAACGGGTGACCGGCGTCACCGGGACGCCGCGCGGGCTGATCGCCTACGAGGAGCACTCGGCGGGCAGCAAGGGGCTGCACATGAACTTCTGCTTCGTCGCCGACGTGGCGACCGATCGCGTCGTCGCGAACGACGAGTTCACCGAGCATCGGTGGGTCAGCGACACTGCCGGGATCGATTGCCCGCCGAATGTCCGCGAGCTGGTGCAGATGGCGCTGACGGAGGGAGGCGTAGAGGCGCCGTCGATCGTGGCGCCGGGCGCGCCGACCGACGCGGTGCCAGAGGGGGCAGCGGGATCGGCCGTGAATGCAGCCACGCCGCTGACCGTGCTCGTGCGCGCGTGGCTCACTGCCTTCAACTCACGCGAGCTCGAGCGACTGCTCGCTCTCTATTCCGACGACGCCGTCCACTACAGCCCCAAGCTCAAAGTGCGCCACCCCGAGACGCTGGGCCTGGTTCGCGGCAAACCAGCACTGCGCGCCTGGTGGGCCGATTGCTTCGAGCGGCTGCCCGGCCTGCACTACGCCGAGTGCTCGATCGCGACGAGTGTGAGCGCCGCCAGTCGCAACGCTGACCGCAGCGCTTTCGACGGCCGCGTCGTCCTCGAGTACGCCCGGACCGCACCCGGAGAGGGAGCCCTCGCGGTGGCCGAAGTGTTCCACGTCCGCGCCGGCCGCATCACCGAATCGCGGGTGTACCACGGCTGAATCGGGTGCATGCGTGACCGCGAGAGCAGAACCTCGAGGAGGCGCAGTCGCGAGAGGGCCGGTCCCGACGACACAACATCACACCGACCGGCCGGCCTCTCGCTTCACACCACCCGCCACCACGGCGCCGCCAACACGTCGGGGGCGATCCACTCGAGTGTGTCGCCGGCGTGGAGTAGCAAGGCGGTGCGCGCCTTCTTGCCGTACTCCGCGCGGAACGTTCGCAGGTGCTCCGCGTCGCGCAGAGACGGTCGCGTCGTCGCCTTGACCTCGATCGGCAGGAAGCGGCCGTCGGCTTCGATCACGAAGTCGACCTCTTCGCCAATCGCGGTGCGCCAGTAGGTGACTTCGGCACGTTCGAGGCGTGCGTCGCGCCAGGCGAGCAGGTCTTGCAGGATCAGGTTTTCGAGGTGGGCCCCGCCGGGCTCCGGGTTTCCCGCGAGGTGCCGTGCGACTCCGGTGTCGCCCCAATAGAGGTTCGGCGCCTTGATGAGCCGCTGGGTCCGGTTCACTGCGCAGGCCGGAAGCCGAACCAGGAGGTACGAGGTCTCGAGCAGGTTGAGGTGGCGATGCACCGTCGGCTGCGGCAGCGCGACGTCGCGGGCGAGATCCGTCTGGTTCACGAGCTGACCGAGGCGGCGGCTCGCGGCCTGCATCAGCCGGCGGAAATCGGGCAGCGCCGAGATCGCGGAGAGCTCCTGCAGATCGCGCTCGAGGTAGATGCGCACGTAGCCGTCGAACCAGATCGCCCGCTCATGGGCGGTCGTGAGGTGGGCGGCGGGAGTCGGGAAGCCGCCGCGCCGGGCAAGTGCGCGCCACTCCTCGGGTGTGCTCGGCTGCCCGTCGACCACGTCGAGCCACGTCTCGTCGGGCGCATCGAGTAGCTCGTCCCAAAGGCCGCACCGTCCGAGCCCGAGCTGCTCGCGCCGCGTCATCGGCCAGAGGGTGAGGTAGCTCGCGCGACCGGCGAGCGACTCGGAGACGCGGTGCATCAGCAGCAGGTTCGCCGAGCCGGTGAGCAGGAAGCGACCGTGAGGTACCGGCGCTTGGCCAGCGTGAGCTCGCGAACCAGTGTGCTCTTCCCCGTCTGCCGCGCGCCGGTCTCAGCCTCTGCCGTCGACCCGCTCCCATCGCAGTGGGATCTGCTGCTCGTCCAGGATCAGCATTCGCGACACGTTCCGATCGACCACTCCCGACGTGCCGTGGTGGACCCGGAAACGGTGGCCGGTGGTGTCGGCGGCGCTGACTTCGACGAGCGAGCTTGGCCCATCGGCGTGCAGGAACGTGCGCACCTCGGCGTCACTCTTCAGCGCGAGCTGCTCGGCGCGGGCGAACGCGATGAGGTCGTCGTCGTTCCAGAGGTCGTAGAGGCGCGAATCGCAGACGCGCGCCAGGACGCGACGATCCACCTGGAGCGCACCAGCGGCTGCGGGGTGGGTCGGGTCGCAAACGCCGCACAGGTGAAAGAGCGAGATCATGCTCGGGGCGGCGACGCGGGCACGCAGGAACTCGAGGTACTTCGAGCTCGGCTCCTGCTGGTAGTCGAACGACTTGAACTGCGGGCTGCGGCCCCAGCGCTCCATGGCCGCGATCGGATCGACGAACGGCTGGTCGGCGAGGGGCCACGTGGTCGGGTCGGTCGAGCTCGCCGTCGAAGTTGACGTGCTCGAAGGCAATGACGGCAGTGGTGGTGGAACCTGTGCCGGGCTCGGCGGCGGCCTCGGCGAAGGCGAGCCACCGATGCAGCCGACCAGTGGTGCCGTGATCACCATGGAGCAGACGAGACGATTCATGATCCTCGCTCCGCGAATCAATACCGATAGCCGTTCACTCCCCCGCTCTCGCCGTTGTCTTCGTCGAACCAGGCGTCGAGCAGCTCGAACCAGTTCTGGACCAGGCCGTCACCGGGGTTCGCGCGGTCACGGCAGAAGGCGTAGCAACCGAAGCCGCCGCGCTTGCCGTCGCCCACCCGATTCGCGTTGAGCCACTGCAGCCGCTGCCAGTGGCGGCCGCTTGGGAAAAGCTTGGCGTCACCGTCGGGGAAGGTGATGTAGAGGCCGTGATGGCCGGGCTCGAAGCCGGGGTATTGCTGGCGACCGAACGAGCAGTCGACGACGGCATCGGCGTTCTCGGCCACCAGGTTCGCGGCATCGTGCACTCGTTGACCGAGATCGTCCGCGCCCGCGATATGGCAGGCAAGCTCGTAGACGTCGAAGTAGGGCTCCGCGAGCCAGCCCTGCAGCGCGCCGTCGAAGTAGCGCATCGTCGCGTGATCGGCATTGCTGCCGCGGATCAACTCGACGGCGTCCTTCGAATCGACGAGGCTCTTCGACTCGCCCTCCGCCAGCTCGACCGCAAGGTCGTCGATCGCGAGCTTGAGGTCCGCCACCGTGGAGAGGTCGTAGCTCGCCCATGATTCGTGCATGAAGACGGTCCCGCCCCGTTTCTTGGCGGCCCACTCGCGATGGAGCTCCAGCTCGCCCACGATCAGGCGACCGAAGTCGAGCGCCGAGAGCGTCGCCGGATCGAGCGCGCCGCGCAGCTTCGGCTGCGTCGGATCGACCATCTCGCGGAGCGCGACGAGGTCCTGAACCGGAGTGCCCGGCTTGCGCAGCCGTCCGAAGATCCGGTGGTACGGCCACGGCGCAGTCGCCGGTGCGGAGGCGACCATGACATCGGCGCCGAACGCTCCGGGTCGTCGCCGCCACTCGTAGGCATCCTCGACCCCACCCATCGAGCAGACGTCGAAGCCGAGCAGATCGACGGAGTCCGCCTCGGTCAGGGCAGCGGAGAGCTCGCCGGTCCAGATCTCGTCGTCGTCACTGCCATTGTCGGGAGCGAGCGAGGCGCCGCCGCCGTGGGTGTAGAAGACGAGCGCGTAGTGGCGCGCCGGGAAGCTCCGCTTGCCGAAACGCAGGAACTGGTGCACCAGCGTTGCGTCGCCGGTGTTCGCTTCGAATCGCGAGTCGCGCGTGATCTGTGGCAGCTCCGGCGTGCCGTCGAGCCGGATCGCCGCGGCGTGCGTCACCTGGTAGAGCCGCGTGTCGGCAAACTCCTCGCCGAGCACGGTCGCGTCGTCGTTGAACTTCGGGCTCCGATCGATCAGCAGCACGACCTGCACACCGGTGTCGTCCGCCATCGCGCTCCGCAACGTCGCGAGGTCCCCCATGAAGGACTCCTCCGCGCTGTTGTCGACCGCGGCAAGGAGGAGCACGGTCCACTCGGCGATCGCCGCCGGCGACGCATCCGCAGCGGCAGGCAGCGTCGAAGAGAGCTGACTCGCGACCACACATGCCATGAGAAGCTCGATCACTTCGATCTCTCCTTCCAACACTCATCGCCGGCAGCTGGCTCGAACCCAGTTCCGTCGTACCGATCCGCGACGTACCGATCCGACGTACCGATCCGGGGTTCCTACGGCGGAGAAAACCGCACACACCATCGGCCGTAGTGCGGAAAACATCGGCGTAGGATCCCCGGATCAGTACGACGGTTCGTTGGGTTCGTTGTGTACGGCGCCGCCGAAGGAATGTTGCGTCGGGGCCGCGGCTACGGTTGGTCGGCGAGCCCGCCCCGAACACGGCAGCGCGGTTGACGGATCCGTGCCTGGCACCGTTCAGGCGGGTCCTCGGTGCCAGGCACAAACCCCCCGGGTCTTTTGTGCCTGGCACGAATCACCCGGTGGGTTTGGGCCAGGCACCTCTGGGGCGTCGATCAGCGTGGATCACCGCGCGAGGCCGGCGGACTCGAT
>CAYRQC010000125.1:0-16474 GCA_964426265.1 uncultured Phycisphaerales bacterium
CGGCTTCACGTCGATCCCGCCTCCGGCCGCGCCTCGATGTTGATCCGGATGGCGCCGGGCGCGAGCTACCCGTCGCATCGCCATGGCGGGGCCGAAGAGTGCTACGTGCTGTCGGGTGATCTGCACCACGGTGAGCGCGTCATGACCGGCGGTGACTACGAGCACGTCGCTATCGGCGAGCGGCACGGTCGGCAATGGACCGAGCGGGGCTGCTTGCTGCTGGTGCACTCGTCGCTGGCGGATGAGCTGCTCGAGTAACGGAGCGGCCTGATCCGTCGATCGATTCGAACCGCCCGGAACCCGTCGCTTGATGCCAGCCCCAGGCCCAGCCCCATCCACGACCGCCGCGGCCTCTCCGGCTGCCCCTGCGCCCACCTCACTCCGTCGCGTGATCCTCGCGGCGAGCCTCGGGACGATGTTCGAGTGGTACGACTTCTATCTCTACGGTTCGCTCGCGCTCTTCTTCGGCGAGCTCTTCTTCCCGAAGGGAAACGCCGATGCGGCGCTGTTGGCGAGCCTCGCGACCTTCGGCGCCGGCTTCGGCGTGCGGCCGCTCGGCGCGCTGGTCTTCGGGCGGATCGGTGACCGGATCGGGCGCAAGTACACCTTCCTCATCACGATCGTCGCGATGGGGCTGTCGACCGCGCTGATCGGCTTCCTGCCGACCTATGAGAGCGTCGGGCTGCTGGCACCGGCGCTCCTCGTGCTGCTGCGGCTGGTCCAGGGCCTCGCGCTCGGCGGCGAGTACGGCGGCGCCGCGACCTACGTCGCCGAGCACGTGCCGGACGGGCGGCGCGGCTACTACACGAGCTTCATCCAGACGACGGCGACGCTCGGTTTCTTCCTGTCGCTCGGCGTGATCGGCGCGACGCGCTGGTGGTTCGGACCGGACGGGTTCAAGGCGTTCGGTTGGCGCGTGCCGTTCCTGGTCTCGTTCGCGTTGCTCGGCGTGTCGCTCTACATCCGGCTCAAGATGCGCGAGTCGCCGCTCTTCGTGAAGCTCAAGAGCGCCGGGCAGGTCGCGAAGAACCCGCTGAAGGAGAGCTTCACCAACCCGGTGAACCTGCGCTTCGTGTTGATCGCGCTGTTCGGCGCCACGGCCGGCCAGGGCGTCGTCTGGTACACCGGGCAGTTCTACGTGCTGACCTTCCTCCAGTCGGTCCTCCACCTCGACTGGCCGCTCGCCTACACGATCGTCGCCATCGCGCTGCTGTTCGGGACGCCGCTCTTCGTCGTCTTTGCGCGGCTCTCCGACCGCGTCGGTCGCAAGTGGGTGATGCTCGGCGGGATGGCGCTGGCGGCGCTGACCTATGTCCCGATCTACATGGCGATCACTGCACTGGCACAGTCGGTGGTGCCAGTCGCGGTGGGTGCCGCAGGACAAGGGGCGGGCGCCGCCGCCCCGGGAATAGTGGCGCAAGGAGTGGCGGGCGCGGCCGCGGTGATCCAGTCCCTTCCGTTCGCGAGCGCGCTCGGCATCACGGCCCTCGTGACCCTGCAAATGGTCTACGTCGCGATGGTCTACGGGCCGATCGCGGCGTTCCTCGTCGAGCTCTTCCCGACCTCGATCCGCTACACGTCGATGTCGTTGCCCTACCACCTCGGCAACGGCTGGTTTGGCGGTTTCCTGCCGCTGATCGCAACCGCCGTCACCACGTCGAAATGGGCGCACGACTGGCTTGGCGCCAACGCGATCTACGCCGGCCTTGGCTACCCAATCCTCGTCTGCCTGCTCAGCTTGACCGTCGGCGGCCTCTACTTGCGTGAGACGAAGGATCATCGGATCGACACGCCGGTTCGCTGACGGCCGTGATGCCGATCCGGCTGCTCCGAAGCGCGAGGTACCGGCGATTGGACTTGGATCGAACCGAATTCGACTTGCCATGATCGTGCCGGGTGGTGTGAGAGTCGCGGTCCGTCCACAAATCGGGTTGGCAGCTCCTGCGGACTGTAGGCAGGTTCGGCCGCGGCTGACGATTGCACCACCGAGGAGCCACAGGACAGCGTCGTGGCGCGCGTCCTGCCTTTCGATCTCGCGAACCCACGTAACTCGTGATTTTGACCGGACTTGAGAGAACGCGCTATCGGGAATTGGAGCGAGCGGAGTCGGGCGCCAACCCTGGTTGCCAAAGGCCGCGAACTCGCGCCTTGCCGCCGGAACAAGGGGGGCCGTTTCGAGTCGGTCGGCGATCCTCGAAGCCTGACTGCTCGCCACCGCGAACGCATGCGAAGACCCGGGAAAAGTAGCGTGCGGCAACGTTTTCCGCAGCTGGTTCATGCCCAGGATTTTCCCACGGTTTTTTGGTCGCCGATCGGCTTGAATGCCGCGCCACGACGAACGAAAAGCGGCGGCGCCCGCCCGCCAACGACTGCTCGTCAGCTGCCGTTGCACGGCCAACCCGACGTGGGCCGTCCGGCGTTCCGACGGCAGGTCACGCGCGGGGCGAGTTTGCGCTAGATACGTTCGTCCCCCAAGAGCCGCCTCAGCGACCGGCAATCGGGCCGGTCTTGAGCGGCGTTCGGAGCCGTCGATGAACTTGAGCCTGTTGCGCGGTCACTGCCGTCTCGCGGCAGCCGCCGCCCTCCTGATCACGACCGCCGCGTGCGGTGGCGGCACACTGGGGCTCGTCTTCGGAGCCACCCGGTCGAAGGGCTCGACGACGATCCAGCCAACGATCACGCCGCCGACGATCTCAGACATCAAGCTGAAGAAAAGCGGCATCGATTCCGTGCTCATCGACTTCACGTTGAACGACAAAGAGGGCGATCCTGAGACGACGGTCGAGATCAAGTTCAAGCTCGAAACACAGATCATCGCAGATGAATTCAACTTGCCGCTTCATTCGGAAGTGAAGTTGGTTCTGGTGGATGATCCCCTGGGCACTCCCCCATTCACCGCCGCTCTCTCGCCACTGCTCGCGGCCAACGATGTCGATCCCATCACCGGAATCGTGACGGGAAGGCGGTATTCCAGGAAGTGGAGGTTCGACACCCAGCCCGTTGGCGCCTTGACTCTGGGAAAGACGTTTCGCGACAATTTCCAGCTGTTGTTCAAGGCGATCGGGTCCAGCGGACTAGCCGAGGATGAAACGACTGGCGACGGATTGGTGGATCTCGGCAACGACCCGCCAGTGATCGCCGCCTTCCCTATCGACTCGCCGGTGCCTCAAGGTGTCGAGGCGGTGGGATTGTTGCAAATCAAGTTCAGTCTCTCCGACAGCTCCAGTGACACGGTTTCCGTCGTCGGCCAATACGCGTTGAAGAGCGAGTTTGACGCGAGCGGCGACGCGGCCTTCAAGCCGCTCAGGCTTGCCGGCACTGCCGCGACGCCGACCTTTGATTTTTCACTCACTGACTTTCCAACCAGGGGTGTTGCCTCGATTGTGCTTCCCAAAGTCGTCGCCTCGGCGACACCCGCAGAACAGAGCTTCTTCTGGGACGTCGCCTCTGAAGTCGACTTGAAGGACACGGAAGACGATGTCCTGGTGCGGCTGCAGGCACTCGAGATCGACGCCACCACCGGAAAAATCGACGTCAAGGACCTGCTCCCTGGAAATGTGGTCACATCGCTGTCGTTTCACGTGGACAACAATGAGGCGCCGCGCGCGACGCTGGACGCTGGCGCGTTGTTCCTGGACCCGGATCGGCGCAATGCCCTGCCGATCCAATTCGGAATCCAGGATCGGGAGAGCGACACGGATGTCGAGGTCGCAGTGCAGTGGACACCCGTGGGCCTCCCGTTTCCAGAGCTGGTCGACGACAACGGTACGACTTCGACCACCGCCGATGACAAGCCATTGACCGCTGCGCAACTGGGCAAGGCGCTCCTCAGTCCCGAGAGCCGCAGCAAGTATCGGTTTGCAACCGAGCAACCTCCGATCGTGCGCGGTCGGATCGCGAAACGGGCCTCGACAAGTCCGACCACCTCGACCATGTTGCAGCTCACCGAGATTGGTGGCGATGCAGTGTCGCTCCTTGCGGGTTCCGGGATCGTCGGGCGCACCTTTGACCTGATGCGACGGAATCGCCTGCCAGAATCCGTCAAGATCAACTGGAGTTTTGTGGTGCCCCCGCAACCGAACCCACTGCACTCGCCGGTTGCCATCTTGCCGAGTGGCAGTGGTGCGACGGCGTTTGTGCTGAATCGCGCTTCTGGCTCCCACGAGATTGTCGAGATCGACCTGGCATCGGGAATCGTGCTGCGCACGATTCATTCCTCGGGCACACTCGATACCGGTGCCGCCGATGCGCTCGCCTTCGATGCGGATCAGCGCCGACTCCTGGTCGCGAGCAGCAGCGGCAACTTGTGGACGCTCGAGCGAATCGATCCCGACATCGATCCCGCGTCAAACGCGAAGTTGCTCGTCTCGTCTGCATCGCCAGCCGGACCGGTGCGCGGTCTCGTTGCACGGCGGCGCAACGAGCGTGAGTTTGTCAGTCCGGCGCGGCGCGAGCCTGGCCCGTATGAGATCCTGCTGACACTGAAGGACGGACTGGTGTCAGTGGATGTCGACGAGATTTCAGATACGGCCTCGACACCGCGTTTCGTGCTCAAGAATCCGAAAAACCCGTTGGTCTCGCTGGCTTTGCAAGGCCCGTTCGGCCTTGCTCTTGATCCCCTGGATCCGGATGCCGTCTATGTGGCCGAGCACGACTGGGAGAATCCAATACCGAGCCCGGACAATGGTCGTGTTGCACGCATTTCGCTCGCGACGGGTGTCGTGGAGGGGGTCGCGACGAGCGGGTTGACGTTTTCACTCCCTACTGATGTCGCAGTCTCGCGCGACGGTTCGCAGGTCTTCGCCGTCAGCACACACGCGATCGTCGGAGGCGGGACGAGCAGCGAGCTGCGCGTGGTTGATCGAGGCGGGATCGACTCCGGAGTCTGTCGCAGTCTGGCGACCGTAGTCGATGACGAGGGGGGCTTGGCGACCGGCGACGAGCAGCTCGTATTGCTCACGACGCGAAGCAACGACGATCTGCTGATCGGCGGGGGAATCGAACAACAGCGCACGATCATTGGCTACGATCCGACGAGTCTCCGAATCACGCTCAAGCCGCCGCTCGAACCGTTTACCGCGATGGCGGTCGAAGGATCGAATTGGCGCGTTGCGTTGCGCCCGTCGGTCGTGCACGCCACGCCCGCAGGCGTCACGACGAGGTTCGTCTGGGATACGCGTGACGTGCCCACCGGTACCGCCGTCTTGGTGAAGGTGACGCCATTTGACAAGGACATCGGTACGAGCCAGGAGTTGATCACCGGGCGATCGCTTGCTGCTCCGTGGTCCGTCGTACGTCGGTCGCTGGTCGACCCGGGTGGCCCTCAGGCGCTGGATCTCGCCGACCTTGACGCCGATGGCGATCTCGATGTCGCGGTCGCAGACGCCGGCGACGTCAAGATATTCCTGCAGGCGACCCCTGGGCTCTTCGACCCCCCGTTGGTGATTGGTAGTGGGTCGCTCAGCAACACGGTTGCACTGGCGCATGGAGATCTGGACGGCGATGGCGATGTCGACCTCGTCGTCGCGAACAATGGTGGAGACGACCTGCGGATCGTGCGCCAAGACCCGCTTGATCCCGTCGATCGGTTTGCACTCGATAGCTCGTCCGCAGGGATTCTCGGCGGAGCGGGAACGACCGATGGCGTCAACGACGTGGTCGTCGCCGACCTCGACGGCGATGGCGACCTCGACATCGCCTGCTCGAATGAGACAGCGCTCAAGCAGATTAGTTGGTTCATCCAGGAGCCGGATGTCGTACCCCCGTTCTCACCCGTGTTCGTCGCGCAGCCATCAATCGGTGCGTCCGGGCTTGGACCTCGAGCGTTGGTGGCGTGCGATGTCGACCGGAACGGGGTCATGGATCTCGCTTGCGCCAACGGGTTCAAGCATCCGACCAACCCGCTATTGAATGCTGACTCGATATCCATCT
This sequence comes from uncultured Phycisphaerales bacterium, assembly GCA_964426265.1. GTDB lineage: Bacteria > Planctomycetota > B15-G4 > B15-G4 > SIAN01 > SIAN01. The sequence goes on from CAYRQC010000125.1 coordinate 5,932, forward strand.
TCCGCGGGACTGGGGCGGTCGGCGGTGGATTTTTTGGTGGCGTGACCATCAGCGTCGATTTCTCGTCGTCGCTTTCCGTCGACAGGACCCCCGCCGACCTCGCGGCCGACGACCTTGATGGTGACGGAAGCGTCGACTTCGCGGTCATGAATGTTGATGCGCAGAACATCCAGTTGGTACTTCAGAGGTCGCCGAACTCGTTCTCGTTGGGTGCCACGCTCGGCCGGGACTTCTTCGTTGGATCGCCACATGCATTGATCGTGCGTGACGCCGATCACGACGGCGACGCCGATCTATTCGTGGCGGAGACCAACGCCGTGGCAGGTAGTGGCTTGGCGCTGTTCGTCCAGCATTCACCGGGTCTCTTTGGCGCCGGAACTGATCACAATCCCGACGCGGTACTCGCCGACCCGGTTGAGCCTGACGCTTCAGATCCGGTAGCGCTGGCGGCGGGAGATGTGGATGGCGACGGACAATTCGACCTCGTCACCGCAGACTCGGCGGGGGTGACCATCCTTCTCCACGCGACGACAGCGCGATTCGCGGCGGAACAGGATCGTTCGCCGGCAAAGCAGGAGGATCTCGGTATCGAGTTTCTTCCGATCCAGAGCATTCCAGGGGCGGTGGATGCTGCGGATCTGAACGGCGATGGAACACTTGATTTGTTGACCGCCGTCAGCGTCGCCACGCTATTCAACAATGCCTTGGTGCATCAACAGCTCAGTCCGGGAAACTATTCGGACTTCCCCGACCTGGCGCTGGGTGATTCGACTTCGATCGGATTGGGACCGCTGGCCACCGTCACCGGTGACTTCGACGGCGACGGCGACATTGATATCGCACTGGCCGAGGCGCTCCTCAACCGGATCTCCATCTTTCTCCAGCAGGCAGGCGCGACTACGCGTTTCAAGCCGGCGCCGGACTACACGATCGGCTCCCTGGCCACCACGCCAGGCATCTACGCACTCGCGACCGGCGATGTGAATGGTGACGGGAGGCTCGACCTCGCATGCGCGAACTCGACCACGGGCAACATCACCAATGCGTCGACGCTCGCGATTTTTCTGCAGTCTGCCGCCGGTCGATTCAGCGCGGCACCGTCGGTGTTGATGGGTGGACGGACGAACGGCGACCCGACTACTCCCCTGAAGCCCAACACGAATGGCCCGCACGATGTCATCCTCGCCGATCTTGACGATGACGGACTGCTCGATGTCGCGTCGGTCAATCAAGGGACCGGCAACGGCGTCCAGGGGAATGACTCGATCACCATTTTCCGGCAGAACCCGGCGGACGGTTCGTTCGGCATTCCGGCGGTTCCACCCGGGCCGCCGTTTCCGACCCTGCGGCTTCTGCTCGCCGGAACCCCTGGTGCAGATCCAGAGTCGCTGGTGGCGGCAGATTTTGATGGCGATGGGTTGCTCGATCTGGCCTGTTCTAAACGGGGAGGGAGCAACGTCTCGATGTTCCTCCAGGATCCGCAGGCACATGGCACCTTTCCTTTCGAGTCGATCCTGGGTGGTATCGGGGACACTGACTCGACCACCGCACTGGCAGCAGCAGATCTTGATGGTGACGGCCGGCTCGAGTTGATCGTCGCGAATTCTTTGGCGGGAAGCGGCGGTCTCGCACTGTTCCTGCAGCACTCAGACGTCGTGCTTCCACTCGGCTACCCGCCGAGCCCGTTTCCGCTGCCTCCATTCGCGGCCACCCCCGACCGCAAGCTCCTGAGCACGAACGGAACCGCAGTCACTTCGGTTCTCGCCCGCGACCTAGACGGCGACGGGGAGATGGACCTGGCCGCGATCGCGGGTACCGACGTGGTCTTCTTCTTCGGCAGCAGCCGCTAACGGTGAAGTGAGGTTCATCCATGGTCGCGAAATCGACAACAGCTCTTGAGCGGATGCTCCTCGAACGGGTGGAGCGCGAGCTCGATCTGGCTCCCGGTGCCGCGGTCGAGAACGCACATGCGATCGAGGCGCTGCGCTCCGAGCTGCATGCCCCTGACGTCAGCGCGGAGGAGGCCGAACAGGTCCGCGTGCGCCAGCAGGAGCGGGTGCCGGGAGAGGCGTTCTCCGACATCCAGATGGCGGTCCGGATCGAGCGTGCGCTCGCGACCGTGAGCCGGGTCGCCGCTGCCGAAGCGGGCCGTGCGCCACCCACGGCACCGCCTCGGGTGTTGCTGCTGCGTGACGAGGGGATCGAGGCCTCGGCGACTCTCTCGCGCGGCTACCAATCGCTCGGGGAGACCTTCTCGCGCGAGCGCGACAATCGATCGCTACTTGTACTGGCCGAGCGGAACGCTCGCGCACGCTTCGAAGAGGATGGGCTGCCGGAGCTGAACGCGACGCTCCAGGCCCGGAAACCGATCGCCGAACGCCAGCCGCGCCAGAAGCGGCTGCGCGATGCGATCGACGCGGTCGAGATCCGCGAGCTGCCGCCCCACGAGGAGATCGCGGCGCAGCTCTCCGAGCGGCCGGTCACGACTGCCGCCGCCACACCGACTGGCCTGCCGACGTTCGGCGGCAAGTACCGCGTCGTGAAGGAGCTCGGCCGCGGCGGCTTCGGCGCGGTCTACGAGGCGGAAGACCTCACGCTCGGTCACCGTGTCGCGATCAAGATGATCCACGGGCAGGCGAGCCTGCGCGAGGCGCAGAAGCAGGCGTTCAAGGACGAGGCGCGCCGAGTCATTCGCCTGGCGCACCCGAACATCGTCGACTGGAAGAACTTCGAGGAGGCCGCCGACGGCAGCTGCTGGTTCGTGATGGAGCTGCTGCGGGGCGAGGACCTCGATGCGGTCCTCAAGCGCGAGAAGCGCCTCGACCCGAAGCGGGCGATGCGCCTCATGCTCCAGGTGCTTTCGGCGCTCCGTGCCGCACACGACCCCAAGTCCGGCGACGCGATCCTCCATCTCGACTTGAAGCCGAAGAACGTCTTCCTGGTGCCTGACCCGCAGTCACCCGGAGGCGAGCGCGCGAAGGTCATCGACTTCGGCATCGGTCAGGCGGCCGGGGCCACCGACAAAGAGAAGATCTCGATGACGCCCGAGTACGCGTCACCCGAGCAGTGCGCGTACATGGTGTCGGGTGCCGAGACCATCCCGCTCGACGCCCGTTCGGACCTCTACTCGTTCGGCGTGATGGCGTTCCAGCTGCTCACCGGCGAGCTGCCGTTCGCGGCACCGAAGCGCCGCCTCGACTGGCTCGACCTCCATCGAAGCACCGCACCGAAGCTGCTCGCCTCCAGCGGCGTCAAGATGCCGCGCGCGCTCGCCCGCTTCGTCGACCGCTGTCTCGAGAAGGACCGCGACGCGCGCTGGGCCGACACGGACGAGGCGTTCGCGGCGCTCGATCGGATTGTCAATCCGCCGATCCTGACGCGAGTCTTGCCGGTGGCGGTGCCGTTGTTGGTGGTGATCATCGCGGTGGCCGTGTACGGGTACTTGCGACCGAACCAGTCCGAGAGTGTCAGCCTGCTGGACCCGGCCGGCAAGGCAGTGGCCACCGACAAGCTGCGGCTCGGATCGACCCAGAAGGTGGCCCAGCTGCACCTTCCGGTCAGCGCCGCCGTCCAGCTCGAAGTCGGCGCTGCGGTCGATCTGCTACCGGCCGACGGGAAAGCCGCGCCATCGTGGCTCACCGCGCATGTTGTCGACGCACGCACTCTCGAGGTCGTGGTTGATTCGGTGCAGGCGCCCCCGTCCGGGCGTCACGAGCTCAACCTCCAGCTCAGCGTGCCGACCACGTCGGGCACGCGCAGCTCCAATGCGTTCAGCCTTGTCTGGCTCGGTCCCGACGTCTGGCAGACTCGAGCGGACGTACCCGATCTCGGCTCGCTGCGCGCGATCGACCCCTCGAACGCGAAGCTCCTCGTGACCCTGCTCGGGAAAGAGGAGGACGTCGCGTCGGTTGACGTCTCTGCCGAAGGCGCCGCTGGCCAGAAGACGCGACTCAGCGCCGAGCTTGACCGGACGTTCCAGGAAGCGGACCACCTCCGCTATTCCGTCGCGCTCGACCCCCTGCTCGGCGCCGCGACCGAGGCGAAGATCAGCATGACGGTGATCGACCGCGCCGGACGCGCGGTGACTGCCCGGTTTCCCGAGAGTGACAGCGAGAAGCTCGATCTGGTCGCCGGCCAGCCGGAGTTCAAGGCATCGCTGACCAACGGTCACTTGATTGGTGCCGACCAGTTCTCGATCAGCAAGGGTGCTGACCCATCCTTGCACGTCGAGACCGACCACCTGGCGAGGCTGACCTACCAGGTGAATGTGATCAACGGACAATCCGGCTCCGAGCGGCCCCTCGGCGACGTTCGTCCAGGCGGTTCGTTCGACTTCCAGATCTCCGAGATCGAGTCGATCGGGAAAGACAACGGCGGGAAAGACTATTCGGGTGTGATCGTATTGAAGGCGAACGATGCCGGATTGGTCCACCGTAGGGACAAGACGAGAGGGTTGTTCGAGAAGACGGTCGCCTTCAAGTACTACGCGACGCGGCTCAGCGTCGTCGTCCAAATGGAGAATTCCTCGCCGCCTGGTGGTCTCGCGCAGCCGGTCCAGACGCTGACGGAAGCCGACCCGGTGTTCGTCTCGGGTGGAACCGTGAAGCTCAAGCTGCAGCGGACGCGAAACGACGTACCCGTCCGCTTCATCGTCGATCAGCTCGATGCGGGCGGGCGTGTCGTGGGCAAGTCACCGGACCCGATCGACATCACGTTGGCAACCGAAATGGCGAAGGAGCAGGCGCTCGACCTGTCGGCTGCACCCGATTCGACACTACGTGTCCAGGTGTTTCGCATCATCGACGAACTGGCCAACAAGATTGCCGAGCAGCCGGATGTCGACAGCCGTTTCCGGGTCGTCGTGGACTCGACGGCGCCGAAGTTGACGCTGACGAACGCCAAGGAGCTTCAGGACACGGTGATCGACACTGATGAGCGCCTGCCGGCGCCGGCGACGATCGCGGTCTTCGACGAGGTCATCGCCGGGGCACCTCCGACACCGATCGATCTGAAGTGCAACCTGTTGCACGACGGTCGACCCGTCAGCAGTGTGTCACTCGATGGGCAATTCCCGGCGAAGACCATGCCAGGCGAGACGCTGACGCTCACATGGCCGGAGGAACCACTGCTGACCGAGTTCAAGAAAGCAGACGGCGACGGTTCATGGTCGGCGCAGATCGCGGCGATTGATGCCGTCGGCCATCCAGTGGCCTTGGAGGCGAGCTGGACTGTCGCACGCAGCGGCCCGTCGCTGGAGCTTGTGTCACCGCGGAGCAACGTCGATTGGACCCCGGACAACTCGAGCGGCGGCTTTTCCGTGCAGATCCGAGCCCGTGACCCGAATGGCGTCGCGAGCGTGACGGCTTACATGGTGTTGGTCGAGAAGCCGGCGGATGTCAAGACTCCGACGAAGTGGGAAGTCAAGCTGACACCCGACGGCAAAGCGTCCGCAACTGACACGCTCTGGACGGGAGTGGTGACAGATATGCCGCGGGAGTGGACTTATCAGAAAATCAATTTCGACCTGCACGCAGTCGATGGATCGGGTCGCCCTGGTGGTCGTCCAGGGATGCCTAGCGCTACATCTGAGCCGCGGAAGCTCGGACAGGTCCAAACGGTGCGATTCCGCAGCATCACGTTGGCGATTCGTGGCGTGGCAGGCGAATCGTTGACGTTGCCGATGCGGCTAGTCGAAGGGAACAACACTCGCGAGTACATCTTTGGTGGCCGGGACGAGGCCGAGGAGAACCGCCTCTTCGCGAGGGCGGATGCGAAGAAGAGGCGGTATCACGACAGCAACGAGCCGGAGTCCTCGTGGCGTATCCGGCTCGAACGCGGTGCGATCAAGGACTTCTACGTCGACGAGCACGCAACGACCGGCGTCGAGATGCTCCCGTTCCTGATCTCGCCCCAGGGGTATGAGGCGGTTGCGAACCGGGACTGGGACTTCGGTGCCGGACGGAGCCGAACGCCTTTTGATCCGGAGCGGCTCGCTCGACTGAAGGCGAGCGCCACCGATCGCCCGATCTGTGGAATCAGCTGGGATGAGGCCCGCGCATTCGCCCGATCCACCGGGCGACGACTCCTCACGCTGGCCGAGTGGGAGTACGCCCTGCGCGGTGACAGCTATGTACTCGGCACTGACAAGGACGGCGGGGCTGCCGTGTGGACCGAGACGCCGGTCTGGCTCGAGGCACGCGAGTCTCCTTTCGACTCTCCGCTGAAGCAGTTCAAGTCCGCTGTGGGGTTCGACTGGCTGACTGCGGACCAACAGGACCTGGACACGAAACGCGTGGCCAGGAACATCAAGCAGCTCACGGAACTCTACGACCCCGAGGCGATCCATACCGATGCGGATCGCTACCGCGACTTCGACAGCGACTTTTGGGTGGCCGGCTTGCCGGCGAACGACGGGTCGACGGGTTTCGCTTCGGTTGCTCCGTGGCGCCGCGGTGAGTTCGACGAGGCGATCGGAATGCGCTGCGCTATCGATGTGGACACTCTTGACAAGGTGATCGCGGACCCGACGGGTCGCATCACGATCGTGAAAAAGGAGAACTGAGCAATGCGCAACCTCATGTGGATGGCGATGGGCTTGGTCGCCGCGACGGGGTGCCAATCGCCGGGCTCGAGTGCGTCGCAGCGGCTGCCGTTCAAGGTGGCGATCGTTCCCTGCACGGTCGACAAGCTCGACCTGACTTCCGCGGATACGGAGCGGGAGAAGCAAGACGAGGCCAAACAGCTCAGTCTGTGGTTCAACGAAGGGCTGATGACGTTGAATCTCGACGGGGCGAAGCTGGGTGATGAGCTCGCCACGAAGCTCGACGGGCACTTCGCAGAGGCGACGCTCCTCACCGCGCCGCCCGACAGCGACAAGATGAGCGACGATCAATTGGAGATTTATTACATCAAGCAGGCGACCGAGGTCGCCAAGGCGGATCTCCTGCTCGTCCCGAAGCTGAAATACTCCACCGTTGCATCCGCTCGGGCCAACACGACCTTCTATGCGAATACTCTGATCTACCTGCTCTTGGGGCCTGCGAGCTGGATTCTTGACGACCGCAGCTGCAAGGTGAATGTCGAATTGGTGGCGACACTGCACGAGCTCGCGCCGATGAGCGCGGGACGAGCGAGAGTGAAGGACGGCTCGCAGATTGTCTCCGCCACCGCGCGCGAAGACGAGGTGACGTTCGACTTCTGGGACCGCACCGACGGGCAGCGCTGGTACATCCTCCCGTCGCTCGTCGTGCCGGTCGGTCTGCTGGCAACCGATGGTGACCGGATCGAAGACGCCATGGCGAGCAGGCTCCGCACATCACTTTGCGAGGCGCTCGACAGGCGACTCGGTGAGCAGCGGCCGGCGATCGTGGCGGCGAGGAGTGTGGCCCCGATCCGGTTGTTCGAGAAGGAGTCGGTGGCGCGTGCGGTGCGCGGAGCGGATGGCACCGTGCAAGTTGACGCAACGGTGGGACTCGACCTCGGCAGCGGGGTGAGGGGCGTGGAGCGTGTGGAGCGTGTCAATCGTCTGCTCGAGTGGCACCTCAGCTCGAACGGAACCAATGCCGTGACTATCCCAGGCGATTTCCAGCCGACGGTGGCCACTGGGGCTGTAGTCGCCGGGCAGGACGCCCCCACGGAGATCCCGTACACCTTTACACAGAAGATCGTGGTGCCCGAGGATGCGACCTATGTCCGTCTCGTCGTCGCCGACGGCAGCCGCTCACGCAACGTGCGCTCGTTCACCATTCCGATCGTGAACGCGCCGTCGGCCGAGTGACCGCGCACGTTCGCGACGGCCGCGCTGGCTAGCTGCTCTGCGGCACCAGTGACTCGACCACCCGGGCGCCGAGGCGGCCGTCGATGACGACGATCTCGGCGAGGGCGATCGGCTTGCCGTTGGCGTAGAGCTCGATCGGCTGGCCGGCGTGCTTGTCGAGGTCGATGATCGTGCCGGGCTGGATGGCGAGCAGCTGCTCGAGCTTGAGCTCCCGAGTTCCGACCACCGCCGCAACCTCGATCCCGACGTCGAGCAACAGCCCGAGGTGCTGGTTGCCGGAGATGGTGGGCGCCGACCCGCAGAGCTCGGGCAGCGCGATTGGTGCCGCGCTCGACTGCGCTCGTTGGGGTACCTGGCGCCGCGGCGTCGGGTCCCTGCGCATCGACTCCTGAGGCGTCGGCGGCTCGGGCGTCGGTTGCTCGGGACTCAGCTCCTCGGACATCGGCTGCTCAGCGATCGATCGCTGGGGCATCATCGAGTCGATCGAGCCGGCGTCGACCGCGCCGGTGTCGATGGAGGGTGCGTCGATCGACGTAGCGGCGGTTGCCATCGAGTCCATCGCCGAAAACGAAGGCTCCTGTGGCTCGATGGGGGTTGCGGCCATCCGCTGACCTGCGGCGTCGAGGTCGACCGGTGGTGCCGGTGGTTCCGTCGTGGAGGTCTCTTCATCTGCCATGGCTCAGGAGCTCCGAGCCTTGGTGCGCGCCGTGACCGATGGGGGTGGTCCCAGCTTCGCCGGTGGCGCCGCGGCCTTGCCACCGGCTGCCAAGTTGGTCGCCGCGTTGGTCGGTGAAATGGTCGTGGCGCTTTTCACCGCGCTGTTCACCGCTCCCGTCGCCGCGTTGGCTCCCGCCGTGGTTCCAACTCCCGCGCCGCCGCGCGCTCCCGCTGCCACGGCGGCACTCTTCGACGCCGGTGTCTCGACGACCGCGGTCACCTCGATTGCGTAGCGGCCGGTGTGCGTGCCGAGCCGGCCATGGAAGCGCGGCTTGCCCTGGACGCGGATCTCGATCGGCTCGCCCGGCGGCTGGTCGAAGAGGACCACGTCGCCGGGCGCGAGCGCGGCCGACTCCTCGACGGTGAGCTGGCAGCGGGCGAGCTCGACCAGCAACTCGATCGGCGCACCCGCGACCGGTCCGGAGACCGCGGTCGCCCCGAGCGTGAGCTCGTCGCCGCGCGGCTCGGCGGCCTCCAGCAGGCGGCGCGAGATGCAGAGCATCAGCGCATGCTCCTGCTCGAAGATCTTCGCCCGCCACGCGATCCGCGCGAAAGGCGCTTCGAGGTCGGGCATGAAGGTGAGCAGCGGCTCGGTGAGTGCGCGGTGCGGCGCGACCTCGAGGTGCAATGGCTCCAACGCCATCGCGCTCGCCAGCCCCTGGAAGACGTCGCGCATGAAGCGCATGCCGAGCTCGTGCTCGATCGCGGTCGGCGGCTTTCCCGAGGCCACCGCGGTGCCGCCGCCGCCGAGCTGGCGATCGATCGCGGCGTAGACCAGGCTCGGCGCGCAGCCGAGGAGCACGGTGTGACCGGCCGGGTCGGCCTTGCCACCACCCGCGAACCACCACGCCTTGCCGCCTTCGAATCCCGCCAGGTTGCGGACCCGACCGACCTCGGGTGACTCGACCATCACCTCGGTTCGCAAGCGCAGCAGCCGGCGCAGGTGGATCCGCATCTCCTCCGCGAGCGTCTCGCGATGCGCCGCGAGACGACGCCCCGCCTCGCGCGGCAGCGGCGCCGGCGTTGCGAGGTCGTAGGGCTGGACGGATCCGCTCATGCGCCGCTCACTGGACGAGGAACTCGTCCCAAAAAACGCCGGTGATCGTGCCGGACGCCGGATCGGCGAAGAGGATCGGCTTCAGCTTGTCGAGGATCTCGAGCTTCAGGATCTCCTTGCCGCGCGGCGTCCGGATCTCGCTCGACTCCTTGCCCGACAGCAACGTGATCAGCGCGTCGCGAATCGCGATCGACAGCTCGGCGCCCTTCGCACAGCCATCCACGACGTGCATCTCGCTCTCGAGGTCCTTGGCGCGAATCTCGATGCAGAAGTTGAAGCGCCCGTTGGGAGCCTGGCCGGAGTCGGCGAGGTTCGCGACGAGCGGCGCCAGGACGACCTTCTTGGGCTCGAGCAGGCCGTCGAACGGGGTTTGCCCCGGCGCGGCCATGTCGTGATGCATCATCGCCGGGACGGGCGGTTTCTCCGCGGTGACGATGGCCGCCGTGAGGCCGAGGCCCGCCGAGAGCGCACCACCGGCAACGTAGGGGAGGAATCGCTTGACGCCGCTCTTGGCCGCCACCGCGGTGCCGTCGCTGCCGTCCTTTGGTGCCGCCGCGGCCGCTTCCTTGTGTTCCGCCTCCGCCATTCCGGACGCTCCTCATGCAGCCTGTGCGAGGAGAGGGCTCCTCCTTTCGGGAGTATCGGAAGCAAGCCGGCGTGCGCTGAAGCACTCCTGCGCTTCTCTCGCGCCGCGCGCGCGGGCGATCACTCGCCGCTGCTCACGTGGAGCAGTGCCTCCCGGAGCTTGTCGAGCTTCTCGCCGGTGATCAGCGGCAGCGCCGCGGCCGCCTTGCTCTTCTCCATCTGCAGCAGGATCAAGGCGGCGTGCTCGGGAGGCGACTGCTCGAGGAAGCGCGCCGCGGCATCGGCCGGCATCGTGTCGATGACCTTGGCGAAGGTCGAGAGCGTCTTCGGATCGATCGGCGCTCCCGCCTCGGCCGTCGCCGCGATCGGCGCGCCACTCTGGAGCTTCGCCGTGAGCGCGAGCACCT
>CAYRQC010000126.1:0-9701 GCA_964426265.1 uncultured Phycisphaerales bacterium
AGGCGATGCGCAAGGAGCTCGACGCGCTCGGCTACGGGGTCGGCGGGGGGGGCGACGGCGAGGCCGCGCCGCCGCGCCGCAAGGATGGTGAGTGAGATGAAGATCCGCCTCCTTCCCTCCTCCGTCCGCGACTCCGCGCGGCTCCACTATCTCACGTCATTCGTGATCAACGACGTCGTGGCGATCGATGCCGGCTGCCTCGGCCAGTGGGGCACGCCCGCCGATCAGGCGCGCGTCCGCGATGTCCTCCTCACCCACACCCACGCCGACCACACCGGCTCGCTCCCGGTCTTCATCGAGAACGTGATCGACGAGTCGCGCGACGGCCCCAACATCTGGGGCGAGGCCGCGACCCTCGCGTCGCTGCGGCAGGACGTCTTCAACGATCGCATCTGGCCGAACTTCGTCGATCTCACGATCGGCGCGCGTCGGCTGTTGCATCTCCACACGCTCGAGCCGGAACGCCCCGTCACCGTGGCGGGTCTTACGCTCACGCCGATCTCGGTGAACCACCCGGTGCCGACCGTCGGCTATCTCGTCGATGACGGCGAGGCCGCCGCGCTCTTCAGCGGCGACACCGGCCCGACCGCGCGTCTGTGGGAGATCGCCCGCGCCTGCCCGCGATTGCGTGCCGTCTACCTCGAGCTCTCCTTCCCCGACGAGCGCGCCGAGCTCGCGCGCCGCACCGGCCATCTGACGCCGAAGAGCTTCGCTGGCGAGCTCACCAAGCTCGCGCGACCCGACGTCGCGGTCTACGCCTTCCATTTGAAGCCGCGCTTCCGGAGCGAGATCGCGGCGCAGCTCGCGGCGCTCCGGCTCGCGAACGTCACGATCGCGGAACTCGGTCGCGAGTACGACGTCTCCAGGTCGGCATGACCCTCTGGATCGACGCCGACGCCGCGCCGCGCGAGATGAAGGAGGTGATCTTTCGTGCCGGCAAGCGGCTCGGGATCGCGACGGTGATGGTCGCGAACCAGAGCATCGCCATACCGCTCGCCTATGCAGCAGGAGTTCGCTCGGTCTGTGTGTCGGGCAGTGCCGACGCCGCCGATCAGCACATCGCCGAGCATGCAGAGCCGGGTGACGTGGCGGTCACGGCTGACATCGCACTCGCGGCGATCCTGGTGCCAAAGGCAGTCGCGGTGATCGATCCGCGCGGCGAGGAGTACACAGCCGACAACGTCGGCGCGCGTCTCTCCGTCCGCAACTACATGGAGGGGCTGCGCGGCGCCGGCGTCCACACCGGCGGCCCCGCGCCCTACGGTTCGAAGGAGAAGCAGGCGTTCGCGGCGGCGCTCGATCGGGTGCTGACGCGGCTGCGGACGCGGCGGTGACGGGGGCTACGGCTGCAGCGGTTCTGACGGCACGACCGCCCCGCGCTCGCGTAGCAGCTCACGCTGGATCGCCATGGCGAGCTGCTCGGGCTCGAAACCGAAGGGGCCGGGCGGCGAGCGGAACGCCACCTTGCCGTCGCGGTCGATCAGGAAGAGCCGGTCGGGCCACGCCTCGTAGGCGCGATTCGCGGCGTCGTCGAGCTCGTCGATCAGCGCCGGGATCTCGCCGAGGCCGAGCGCCGCCTTGCAGTGGTTGGCGTGGGCGATCCGCTCGTCCACCGTGAGCGGCTCCTCCATCACACAGCCGTCCGGAGTCGCCATCGGCCACGCCGAGTCGACGGCATGCGCCTCACGGATGTAGACCAGATAGAGGTCGATGGCGCCGCGCCGATTCTGGAAGAGCTCCGTCAGCCGACCGGCTGAGCGCGTGAACGGTCCTCAGGTGAAGCTGCCGAAGATCAGCGCCACCGGCCGCTTTCCGAGCAGGCTCGAGAGCGCCACCGGCGCGCCCGTCTCGAAGGAGATCGCGGTGAAGTCGGGCGCCGCGTCGCGCAGCTCCGGCTCGAGATAGCCCTCGCGCGGCGGCGGGCCGACGCGGCCGCGGTCGCGCTCGCGCAGCACGAGCCGGCCGTCCTGATCGGTGTCGCGACCGACCAGCCATTGCAGGATCTCGGGTGCCGAGAGCAGCTCGTCGTGGTCGGCGTCCATGCCGGCGAGCAGCGTGTCGAAGCTGTCGGTGCCCAACGGGCTGCCGCCTCCGGAGCGCATGAACTCGGCGCGGCTGATTCGGCCGTCGCCAGTCGCATCGAGGTGCATCAGGTTCAGGAACGCGCGCACCAGCTCGATCGACTCGGCACGCGGATCACCCAGGCTTCGCACCAGGAGCATCGGGATGCCCAGATCCGGCGGGATCGCGACGTCGTGGTCGAAATCGGAGCGGGTGACGCAGCCATCACCGTCGCGGTCGAGGTGGGCGAAGCCTTCGCCGGCGCGGGTGTACTCGGTGCGGTCGATCCGGCCGTCGCGGTTGTGATCGTAGGTCGTGCCGAGGTAGGCCCAGAACTCGTCGTGGTGGCGCGCGAGCTCGATCCGCGGATCGGGCGGCGGCGCGGGCGACGCTGCCGGCGTCGACGTGCAGCCGATCGCCAGCGCGCTCGCGGCGACTCCGGCGATCCAACCGCGCAGCGACGAGCCCACCGCATCCTTCACGAAAACCACTCCCACCGCGACGCCTACTTCTGGCTCACCGACAACAGCTCGCCTCCCACCACCGACGGTGGCGCGCTGAGCGGCGGTACCGCGCCGATCGCCGGCGTCACGTAGCGGCTGCCATCGGGCACGACCAGCACATCGGCGAGCGACGGGTCGAGCCCCGGCGGCACCGACGATGCCGCGGCCAGGATCAGCTCGCGCTCGATGGTCTTCACCACATACTCGACGCCGGTCGGCCCCATCGACACGCCGTCGGCGATGTTGAAGAGCGGGACGCTGTGGTCCGGGAAGGTGTCGCCGTCGGTGTCGATCATCTTGAACGGGATGCCATAGAGCTGGCCGTCGCCCCGGTACTCGAGCAAGAACTCCTTCCCGTCCTGGCTCGCGTCGCCGTTGGCATCGTTCGCGGTGGTGTGGGTGTAGGCAAACTGCAGCGGCGGGTTGATCAGCAGAGTCTGTTGGTTCGAGTCGACCAGGCCAAACCACTGGTTCCACGGGTTCACGCCCGTCTCCCAGATGTAATAGAGCGGCACGTCGAAGATGTCCTGGTTCGTCTGGAACCCGGCGGTGCTCGTCACGAGCGGCCCGCTGCGCATGCCGTTCACGAACGGCCCCGACTTGGGCACCTGCCCGGCCACGATGGTCACCGCCGGCAGCGGCGGCGCCGTCTTGTTGTCGAAGCGCAGGGTCCAGTCGGTGGCGCTGATCTCGTAGACGAACGGCTGGGCCGGCGACGTCGGAGGCGGGAAGTAGATATCTCCCATCTCGACCTCGGGGGCCGTCAACTGCGGTCGCATCGCGTCGATCAATCCGAAGAGCCGGAGCGGGCTGCCGGGTGTCCCGAAGAGCGAGGGGTCGCCGCTCACCACGCGTTCGGTGTGCCAGATGATGTCGATCGCGAGGTCCTGGTAGACCACGCTGCCGTAGCGCTGCGAGCGCATCTGGATCGAACCGAAGTTCTGGACTTGGACGTAGAACGGCGAGATCGGCACGTACTGCCCGGTGACGAAGTCGAACTGTTCGATCGCCAGGAAGCCGACGCCGTCGTAGACGAGCTTGAATCGATTGAGGCTCGGGTTGTTCGGATTGAACGGCCGGTCCCATTCAAACGTCTCGCCCACGATCTGCGTGAGCGGCGTCGAGCGGCGCGTGCTCTCGATCAGTCGCCCCGGCGCGATCACCACCGTGAGGGGCGAGGGATCCACGCCGCCTCCCGGGATCTCCTTGAAGACCGGGTCGCCGTTCGCGACGGTCGAGCCCGCCGGCACGGTCAGACCGTAGTAATCGAGAAAGGCGTGCCCGCCGTCGGCCAGCAGGATCGGCACGCCCGACTGGATCGCGAGGCGCGAGCCCGGCCCGCCGGGCCCCGTGCCGCCACCACCGGTGCCGCCCGCCGTCGAGTCGTCGTAGAGGTTGTAGCGGAGGTTGCACGCCACGAAGTTCGACCGCGAGAGGGCGGCCACCGGCCCGGCTTGCTGGCCGCCCTGAACGCGCACCAACGTGTCGCCGGCGAAGGCGAGCTTGAAGCTGTCGGTGAGGATGCCGCTGTCGCCCTTCTGTGCATCGTTGCTGCGTGAGGTCTTCCTCACCGACGCGATGCCACTCAGTTGGTCGGTGGCGACGTCGACCTTCACCTGCAGCAGCTCATGGCGCTCGCCGACCGGTGGGAGGTTGTTCGGGTTGCCGCGCAGGAAGAAGAGCTCGTAGCCGATGCGGCCGCCGTTCGGCACCGTGGTCTTGATCTGGCCGCAGAAGAGCGGGTCGTGCGGCGTGCCGCCGATCGGCGTGCCGGCGAAGTTCATCTCGAAGATGCCGAACGGGTTCGCGATGGTGGGCGCCGAGAAGATGTCGACCGCGGAGAAGAGCGTGGTCGGGGGCGGTTGCGAACCACCACCGCCATTGCCCATGTCGTTCATCATCGGCACCCAGAACTCGACGCGCTGTGGGTCGCGAAGGGTGCGGCGATTGCTGTGGACGATCCAGTCCTCGAACGATTTCTGCTGGCCCGGCTGGTTGACGCTGTGGCTCTTCGAGTCGCACAGCTCGCCGTCGATCTGCGCCCGATAGAGACCGCTGTTCACGAAGTCCTGGTAGTGCGTCTGTGCGATGAGGCAGAGCACATCGTTGACGATCTCGAGTTCATCGAGCGCGCGGTCGAATACATAGTCGTGGACACGGTCCTGGAAGTAGTCGGCGCCGGCCGGGAAGGTCGACGGGCCGAGGGCGTGTGCGCCGTCGCTGGACACACGAGTGGACAGCACCGACAGCGCCGCAACGGCGGATGGATCGGCGGTGACCACCGACACCGATGGCGGTGCGATCAAGTCGTCGATGGAGCCACCGTCGGTGTTTGATGGCGAGCACGCCGCGACCAGTGACAGCACCGCCGCCGCCGCGAACCCGGACCCTCGGTCCGCACCCCTCGAGTCGCTCATGGTGCCTCCTCTTTGATCCGCCCGATCCGCTTCTTGCTGGATCCCATCGGCCGTTTCGCGCCGGTTCCACGATAAGGTCCGCGCCACTTGATCGAGCAGAGGGCGAGGAGGAGAGCATGCGCGTGGACTTTCCCGTAGCTGCTGCGGTGCTCCTGGTGGTGACCGTGGGCGCGGCGGCACCCGACGCGGCGGCTCAGGGCGACGCGGACGCCATGCAGCGAGTCGAGCGCCGACTGCACGAGCTCGACCAGGGCTACCGGCTCGGGATCCCGCAAGGGGCGACGATCTCGGAGCGCGCGCTGCTCGACTACGGCGGATCGCTCGGCTTCGGGATGTACGGCATCGACGATGCCGAGAGCAAGTCCCACCTGTTGCGGCAGACCGACGGCCGTGCCTGGGTGCGAGCGGAGCTCGACGGCGCCCACCGCTTCTTCGGGCGCATCAAGCTGCGCTACGACGACTGGAATGCCGGCGAGGATTTCGACGGCGAGGGCGACGACCTGCGCGAGCCGATCGGCGACCGCTGGTGGTACGAGTTCGACCTGCGCGGTGCCCATCAGGCCAGCCACGGCGAGCGGCAGCCGTGGAACGTCGACCTGCGGATCGGCAAGCAGTACTTCGAGGTCGGCAACGGGCTCGCGCTGTCGGGGACGTTGCACTGCGCGGTGGTCGAGACGGAGTGGGAAGGGCTCGCGCTCACCACATTCGCCGGTGACACGCCGGCCAACGACTTCGTCGACTTCGACGCCTCGCGCCCCCATTTCAACACCAACACGAAGCGCCGCTTCGTCGGCGTCGCGCTGGAGAAGCGCGGCGGCGATCTCACACCGTTCGCGCACGTGTTCCGGCAGATCGACCACAACGACCGCGATGCGGCGACTTTCCAGGACGCGCTCGGCCAGACCTACGCCACGCGCTTCGATTACGACTCGACCTACTTCGGCGTCGGCGCGCGCGGCAGCCTGGGGGGCGACCTCAGTTGGCGAGCGGAGCTCGATTTCGAGACCGGGCGTGCCCTTTCGAGCCCGATCACGGCGAGCGGCACTCCCGGCTCGCAGACGCGCGAGGACCTCTGTGCGTGGGCGTTCGCCGCCGGCAGCAGCTGGCTGGTCGGCGACGAGCGTCACTCGCGCGTCGACGCGGATCTCGTCGTCGCGTCCGGAGATGACGATCGGCTCGACTCCGCCGACACCTTCGGCGGCAACCTGAGCGGCAGCGACGACCAGGCGTGGAACGCGTTCGGCAACGTCGACACCGGGCTCGCGCTCGCGCCCGACCCGAGCAACCTCATCACCTTGAAGCTCGGCGGCGAGACGTCGTTCTTCGCGGCGGGTGACCAGACGTGGCGGCGGCTGCGCGCGGTCGCCGACTTCTTCGTCTTCAGCAAGCTCGAGTCGGACGCCCCGATCAACGTCCCCACCACCGCCGATCGCTTCGTCGGTGCCGAGATCGATGTCGGTTTCGACTGGAACCTCCGCTCCGACCTCTCGCTCGCCGTCCGCTACGGGATTTTCATGCCGGGGAATGCGATGCCGGCCGGACAGGACGGGGCGCGACAGATCCTCTATGTAGGCGTGACCTATGAGTTTTGACGCGAAGCACGTCCTCCGGCACAGCGGCGGGCCGATGGGCAAGCGACGGAGGTGGGTGGTGCTGGTGAGCCTCGCGGGTGTCGTGAGCCTCGCGAGTTGCAGTGCGCCGTTGGTTGGCAACTGTGCGATCGATCAGCCGGCGGCCGTGGAGAGCGAGCTCGACTTCTGGCAGGCGCTCGAGCCGCAGTCGCGGCTCACCAACCACGACGCCTTGCACGGCCTTTTGCTCATCGCCGACGGGGCCGACGAGCGCGCCGGGTGGGAGGCGCGGCTCGCGGAAGCGCGCGTGCGTGGCTGGGTCGGCGATGGTGAGCTCGCGCCCGACGGCGTCGCCACGGTCGGCATGGTGAGTGTCGCGATCTGCCAACTGCTCGATCTCGAAGGCGGCGTGACGATGACGCTGCTCGACCCGTGGCTCGGCCGCTCACAGCGCTACTGCACACGCGAGCTGATCTTCGCGCGCCTGCTCCCCGAGCGCTCGCCGCAGCAGTCGCTGCGCGGGCTCGAGCTGCTCGATCTCGCCGGACGGGTGGAGGACTGGCGTGCGGAGCATGGCGCCGCGGCGGATGCGGGAGAGCGGTCATGAGTTGGGTCACCGCGGTTCTGGTGGTGGCTGCGCTGCACGGTGGGCCGCCATCGCCAACGCCACAAACGCCACCGCCACCGGCCACGAAACCAGCGGTCGCGCCATTGCCGACGACGCCACCCGCTCCGGCGGACGCAAAGCCACAAGACGGGAAGCCAGCATCGAGCGGGACAGCCGCGCCCGTCGTACCGGCCGCGCCCGCTGCGCCCGCCCCGTTGCCCAAGGTGGACGCGCTGCCGGAGGGTCAGCAGCAGGTGTTGCAAGCGCTGGTGATCGGCGTCGAAGGGCGCTCGGAGTGGAAGAAGGCCGGCGCCGAGGAGAAGTGGAAGGTCGCCGCGCTGGACGATCTGCTCGATCCCGGCGCCGAGATTCGCACCGGTCTACGTTCCACGTTGTCGCTGCGGGTCGGCAAGAACGCGACGCTCATCATCGACCGCGCGAGCCGGATCGAGCTGCCGGTGATCATCCAGGACGGAGCTGTGCTCCGCACGCGCGCCGCCGTCTACCGCGGCAAGTGTGACTTCAAGGTCGAGGCGGTCGGAATCACCAGTGATTTCCAGGTGCTGACGCCGTCGGCGACGCTCGCCGTGCGCGGCACCGGTTTCTCGGTGGTGTGGGGCGCGCTCGAAGGGTTGGAGATTCGCGGCGTCGACACCAACCTCGTACGAGCGGTCGAGGTGAACTACTTCGCCACGAGCCGACAGGTCTTCCTCACCGGTGCCGGTGAGACCAGCTCGCAGCATCCCGATCCAGTCGAACGAGCGCTCTTCCACACCATCTTCCCGCCGCCGTTCCCCGATCGCCGGGTCGCCGATGGTCGTGGGGACGGGCACGGCGACGGCCGTGGTGATGGCCGCCGGCCGCCGCTGCCGCCATTCCTCCACGACTTCCACCAGCAGCAGCAGATCGACCACGGCGGCAGTGACCTCGGCCGCGACACCCAGACCGGCATCGGCACACCGGGAGTTCCGCCCGATCACGGATGAGGAGTGACGCTCCGGTGCACCGATCCGTCCGGTCGGTGTACCGGTCCGGGGGTGCGACGCCGGGGTTTTGCGCCCTACCGACGGCCGGGTGTGCGGTTTTGTGCGGCGTAGGATCCCCGGATCGGTACACCGGAATCTTGCACCGCTGCTCATCGGCTCATCGGCTCGCCGGCTCCAACGCGACCTTGATCTCGGCGACGCGCGCACCCGTGCGCGCGACCACGCGGAGCTGCGGCGGCTGCAACGACCCGTCGCGCGACTTCGTCGGTTGGTCGATCGCGACCTCGTCGATCACGAGGTGCTTCACTGGTTCCTTTGCCTCACTCCAGCTCACCGTCCCGTGTAGCAACCAGGTCGGATCGAGATCCGCGAGTGGTGCAAAGCCGTTGTCTGCGGTCGGCGCGCTGCGCACCGGCAGCAGCAGCGCGTCCTGCTCGGACAGCAGCAGGTTGAAGCGGCCGGGCGTTCCCTTCTTCGGCTTGTGGAGTGTGAGCGTCGCGATCGGAGTGTGCTTTGCCAGCTCGAGCCGCGCGGCGAGCCAGGTCGTGGGCAGCGTGAAGGCGTCGAGCGTGTCGGCGCCGATTTTCTTCGTCGTGCTTCCGACCATCGTCAGCGGCACCGTGAGCCGTGGCGCGCCGAAGGTGATCGAGAGCGCGAGCGCCCGCAGCTCGGCATCGACCTGCTCGCTCGCCGCCGTCAGCGTGATCTCGAGCTTGCTACTCGGCGGCTGGGCCTGCGAGGAAGTCCCGGCCACGCTCACCGTCGGTCCGCCGGCCGCCATGTAGTCGCCCGCGCCTTCGACGTAGAGCTCGAGCGGCTCGGGTCGCGGTCGCGCGATGGTCACGCGATAGCTGCCCGGCGGGATCACCGTGTCTTTCGTGATCAGCGGTACCGGCGTGGTGAGCGTGGTCGCGGCGTTCGCGCCGAGCCGCCAGGTGGCGCCGACCTCGAGGCTCTCCAGCGAGTACTTGCCGACCGCCGGCACGCCGAAGTCGAGGACGGCCTCCTTGCCTTGCCAGGTGAACCGCGCTTGTGCGCGTTGTGCAACTGCGGCCGGCGCGGCGGCGAGGAAGGTCGCCGCCACCAGGGCGAGCAGAGGAACGGTCCGCTTCATGGATGCCTCCGGGAGCGCTCGACGAAACAACGGCTGAAAACCGCGAGCAGCGCGCCGAGCGCGATGCCGGTCGCGAGCGTGACCGGGTCGCTCCACCAGGCGAGCTTGGTGTAGACGATCATCCCTCCGGTCGCCGCGACCAAGAGCCACTCGGCGCGCGCGACGTGGGTGTGGACCCGCGGCTCGCGCACCCACGCGCGCCGCAGCAGGAAATAGCTGACGAGCAGCGAATGGCCGCTGAGCGGCAGCCAGATGCCGAGCCGCAACTGCGAGAGTGCGACGAGCACCGCGATCAGTGTTGCCAGCTCGATCGCCGTTGCGAAGCGATCGTAGCGTGTTCGTTGAGGCACCGCCGGCGTCGGCACCGCCGCCCGCGCCGCGATGGTCAGCTCGACCAGATCCGCAAGCAACATCCCGAGCACCGGAAAGGCGCTCATCAGGT
>CAYRQC010000127.1:0-7734 GCA_964426265.1 uncultured Phycisphaerales bacterium
CCACTGCTCGAGATGGTGGCGCCGCCGGTGGCTGAACCAGCTCCGCCCGCAGCCAGTGCCAGCAAGCCGGCCCATGAGCCAGCGATCCGGCCGGCGCCTCCCAAGGTGAAAGGGAGCACGGCGTTGGTGACGGCGCTCGAGTTCTTCGAAGAGCTGCAACGAGGAGCGCCTGCGCGTGCGCGGCTCGGCAGCGACTACGACGTCTGGCTCACGACCAAGCGCGTCGACCGCGCCGCCGTGCAGCTCTCCGCATTGGGAGATCCGATCGGCGCGAAGGTCGGGGGCCTCGCCGAGCGCGGTGGCATGGAGGTCGCCAGTCTCGAGCTCCGCTTCACGGATCGCACGGTGGCGGTGCTCATGTACCGGACGGCAGACGGGCGCATCCAAGAGTTCCTGATCTGGTAGGGGGCGTGCGGCTCACGTACTCGGCGGCCGGTACCATCGCCCGTCCAGGAGGCTCCCGATGTCCACGCCCGCTCCCCTTTGCTTCGTGTTGATGCCGTTCGGCAAGAAGATCGACGCCGGCGGGTTGACCATCGACTTCGATTGCGTCTACCAGGAGGTGATCAAGCCGGCCATCATCGAAGCGGGTCTCGATCCGCTGCGCGCGGACGAGGAGATGACCGGTGGAATCATCCACAAGCCGATGTACGAACGGCTGATCCTCTGCCCCTTCGCGGTGGCCGACTTGACGACCGCGAACGCCAACGTCTTCTACGAGCTCGGCGTGCGCCACGCCGTCCGGCCGGCGAGCACGGTCCTGCTCTTCGCCGAGGGTGGCCGGCTCCCGTTCGATGTCGCTCCGCTGCGCGCGGCTCCGTATCGATTGACGTCAGAAGGGAAGCCGGCCGACGCGTCGTTCGCGCGGTCGTCGCTCGCGACGAAGCTGCGTGAGGCGCGCCGCACCACGAGCCAAAACGAGCGGCCGCTCGTCGACAGCCCGATCTACCAGCTCGTCGACTCCTTCCCCGACGTGCAGCACATGAAGACCGACGTCTTCCGCGAGCGTGTCGACTACGCGCGGCAGCAGAAGGAGGAGCTGGCGAAGGCGCGAAAGCAGGGGCTGACGGCCGTCCAGGAGTTCGAACGTTTGCTGGACCAACCCCTCGATGGCATCGAGTCGGGAGTCCTGATCGACCTCTTCCTCTCCTACCGATCGGTCAAGGGGTGGCAGCAGATGATCGAGCTCGCGAGCCGGATGCCGCGACCGCTCGCGACGACCGTGATGGTCCAGGAGCAGCTCGCCCTCGCGCTCAATCGCGCCGGACGCGACGACCAGGCGGAGGCGGTCCTGCAGTCCCTCATCGCCAACCGTGGCCCCAGCAGCGAGACCTACGGCATCCTCGGGCGGGTCTACAAGGATCGCTACGACCGCGCGAAGAGCAGCAGCCGGATCTACGAGGCACGCGGCTATCTCGACAAGGCGATCGAGGTCTACCTCAAGGGGTTCGAGGCCGATTGGCGGGATGCCTATCCCGGCATCAATGCCGTCACGTTGATGGAGCTCCGAGAGACGCCCGATCCTCGACAGAAAGAGCTCCTCCCGCTGGTGACCTTCGCGGTCAAACGCCGGATCGCCGCCGGCAAGCCGGACTACTGGGATTTCGCGACACTCCTCGAGCTCGCCGTTCTCTCGCGCGATGGCGACCCGGCAATCGAGGCGCTCGGCGCCACCCTCGCCAACGTGCGGGACGCGTGGGAAGTCGAGACGACGGTGCGCAACATCCAGCTGATCGCCGACGTCCGCAAGAGCCGCGGCGAAGCGATCCCGGCGTGGCTCGAGACCGTGCTCGCGCAGATGCGACAGCGCGGCGTGGCATAGCCATGGCGAGCATCGACGACGCCATCAAGTACTTACGTACGCTCTTCGAGGACGAGGCGAACGCGGATGCGACCCTGCAGCGCCGGCAGCGCGAGCTGAACCCGGCCGACTTCGACGACAACCGGGAACGCTACGAGCGACCGCGGAAGGATGCGCGCGATGCCATCGCCCGGTACCTCGACAGCCCCGTCCTCCGCTATGGCCGCCATTTCGACCGTCACGGTGCGCTGATCAAGAAGTTCCATGAGGTCGCGCCCTACGCGAAGTCTGCGTTCATCATGACGAAGTACCCGGAAGGCGATGGTGCCGACGCCAAACGGTTGCAGTCGATCATCGACCTCGTCTCCGCGAGCCTCGCCGCCGCGAAGCTCGCGCCGCGTATCGCCAAGGAGGCGCAGTACCACGCCGCCCTCTGGGACAATGTCGAGCTGCACGCGCTCGGCTGCCAGCTCGGTGTGGCGATTGCCGAAAGCCACTACCTTCCCGAGTTCAACCCGAACGTGGCGATGGAGTGGGGATGGATGCGCGGGATGGGGCGACCCGTGATCCTGCTGGTGGAGAAGGACTTCAAGCTGCGTGCAGACGTCGAGGGAATCACGCGCGCGACGTTCGATTGGACCGATCCGGACGCGACGGTGGGGCCGGCCATGACTACTGCAATTGAGACACTCAAGGGAGCCGGTCGGCTGTGAGCGGCGCGGCCGGCCTTGGAGCTTCGTCCTGGCTTCACCAACCTGCCGCGCTCGTCCAGGAAGTCCTGATCGGGTAGGGAAGTGCGTGGAGACCTGTCGATGATCGGCTCTTCCATCCTCTGCGCCGTCCTTGCCGGCGCGAATGACACCCTCTGGGTCATTCCACACACCCATTGGGAAGGAGCGGTCTTCTACACACGTGAGGAGTACCTCGCGGTCGGGTTTCCACACATCATCCATGCACTCCAGCTTCTCGAGCAGTATCCCGACTACACCTTCGTGCTCGACCAGGTCGCCTATGTACGACCGTTCCTGGAGCGCTATCCGGAGCACGTAGCGGCCTTCCACAAGTTCATCGCACAGGGACGGCTCGAGCTGGTGTTGGGTATGGACGTGATGCCCGACGACAACCGTCCCGGCGGCGAGTCGCTCGTGCGGCAGATTCAGTATGGCAAGGGCTACTGCCGTCGGGAGCTCGGCGTCGACGTGACGGTGGCGTGGATGCTCGACACCTTCGGGCATCAAGGCCAGATGCCACAGATCTTGAAGCTCGGTGGCTACCAGTCGTTCTGGTTCTTTCGCGGTGTGCCCGACGCGGCGCACCCGAACGAGTTCCTCTGGGAAGGGATCGATGGCAGCCGGATGCCGTCGGTCTGGCTGCCGCACGGATATGGGTTGTTCTGGGGCGCGCCGAACGAGCTCTCCGCGTTCGAGGGCTTCGCCAAGGAGCGCTTCAGTGCACTCGATCGCGGTGCGCGCGGTGCCGACCGCGCCGCGCCCTCCGGAGTCGACGTCTCCGATCCGGAGGACCAACTGCCGGCGATGATGAAGCGACTCGCCGAAAGTGGTCACGATCTCGGTTTCAAGCTGCGCTTTGGCGTTCCGAGTCAGTTCGATGCGGTTGTTGCCGCGCGCAGGGAGCAGCCGGTCTTCAAGGGCGAGTTGAACCCGATCTTCCAGGGAACCTACAGCAGCCGGATCGAGCTCAAGCAGGAGGGACGCGAGGTCGAGCGCCTCCTCACGCTGGCCGAGAAGCTGGGAGCGATCGACGAGTGGCTCGGTCACTCCATCGACTCGGCGACGCTCTGGACCGCGTGGGAGCTCCAGCTCTTCAACCAGACGCACGATCTCGCCTCGGGTGTGATGACCGATCATGTCTATCACGATGTGGTCAGCGAGCTGGATCACGCCGAGCGGCTCGGCCACGAGCTGATCGACGACCATTGGGAACGGCTCGCCGCGGCGATCGATACGCGCGGACCGGGCGTTGCGGTCGTGGTCTTCAACCCGCTCGGATGGATGCGCGACGACGTGGCCGAGGCGACGATCGGGTTCACCGAGCCTGGCGTGAGGAGTGTCGCGATCGTCGATGCCGCGGGTGCGGCCGTGCCGGCGCAGATCGTGAACGTCGTGCGCGCCGCCGATGGTGGCATTCGCGAAGCGCACGTGGCGTTCCTGGCGCGCAACGTGCCGGCCGTCGGCTACACCGTCTTCCACGCCGCCGGCAGCACGAGCGACGATCCGACGCAGCTTCCGACCACTATCGCCGCCGACCAAGCCGCGTCGCTCGACAACGAGAGCTACCACGTCGAGCTCGACCGCGCGACCGGCGCGATGACGAAGCTTGCGGTCAAGGAGGGCGGCTGGCAGGCGATCTGCGGACCGGCCAACGTCGTCTCGCGGGAGGACGACCACGGCGACCTCTGGGAGACCTATCAACCACTCGACGGCGGCAGCCGCATCGGCACTCTCAAGAAGCAAACCGTACCCCGGCCAAGTGCGACGACGCGGCTCAGCGATGAGTTCACGGGAGAGCCAGGTGTGGTCCGCGTGGGACCGGTCTTCTCCGAGTTCACCGTCTCCCATCCGTTCGATGGGGGTGATTTCGCGACCACGGTGCGCCTGGTGCGCGGGTCGCGCCGGATCGACATCCGTACGCGTTTGGTGAATCGGCGCGAGCTGGTGCGCTACCAGGTGCAGTTCCCGACGACCATCGCGTCCGGCCAGAGCTTCCACGCGATCCCGTTCGGCGCGATCGATCGCCCGCTCGACGTCGAGTTCCCCGCACAAGCGTGGGTCGACTATGGCGATGCAGAGCGAGGGGTCGCGCTGCTGAACGTCGCCCTCCCCGGAAATCTCGTGGCGGACGGGACCATGTTGTTGTCACTCTTGCGCGCCGTGACTTTGCGCGGCTACACGGAAGGGGGCGGCTCGTCGGACACCGGCTACGAGCTGAACGTCCCCCGCACGTTCCACTATGCAGTCGTGCCGCACGCGAAGAGTTGGCGCGAGGCGGGTCTGTTTCGGGATGCCATGGAGCTCGAGCAGCCGCTCGTGTGTAGCAAGGTCGCCGACCACGCCGGTCTGCTCGGGTCGCGCTGGGGGCTGCTCACCCTGTCGAATCGGGAGGTCGTGGTGTCGTCGGTGCAGAGCGGGCGCGACGGCACCTTGCTCGTCCGGGTCTTCGAGGCAACCGGGCGCGCCGCGCCCACGGTCTTGCTGACTGCGACAACGCGCATCGTCGCAGCGAGCGTGACCAACCTGATGGAAGACCCGGGCGCGTCCCTCGCGCCCGAGGGCATGACCGTCCGGTTCGACCTCGGCCCGTTCGAGATCAAGACGCTGAAGCTGCGCCTGGACCCGATGACGGCACGCCGTTGAGCGTTGTTGTGGAGCGAACCATGAGACTCGCGCTTCTCTCCATCCTGGCGGTGATCGGCGGAGCCGCGGCCGGTCTCGTGATCGTGATGCTGGGCCTGGGCGGCGGCGACCCTGACGATGCGGCGGCCACTCGCTTGATCGCTGTAGCGAGCCGTGCCGACGTGCGCGATCTCGCTGATCGTGTGGCAGTGCTCGAACGGGCGCTCGCCGGCCTGCCGCCCACCGCCACTGCCGTGCGTGCGGCGGCCTCGCACCTGCCGGACGTCGACCAGCTCCCGAGCGCCGATCCGGAAGGCGGATCACGCGCGGCGCCCGGAACAGCCACCGCCACGACGACGGCCGCGCTCGATCCCCGGCGGCTGCTCGCCGAGTACGTCGGCTCCTTCGCGAATGGTGGCGAAGGCTCCGACTTCTTCCGCATGGCGGTGGCCGCCTACGCGTGGCAACTTCGGCGCGAGCTGCAGGCGATCGTGGTCGACCATGCGGCACCCGATGCATTGCGCCTGCAGGTGATGGCGATGCTCGAAGGCGGCAGCTTTCGCGGCGACGGCGCGACGCTCGACGCGCTGCTCGAAGTGTTGCGGCAAGGCGGTTGGGAGCAGGGGGCGACCACGGCGCTCGGCGTGCTCGCGAAGATCGGTGATCGGCGGACGGCTGAGCTGATCGAGGCGGTCGCTTCGGGGCTCGAGCCGTTGCGAGTGCGAGTGGCCGCGTGGAGCGCGATCGCGCAGCTTTGTCCCGGTGACGCCGAGGCGGTGCTGCTGCGCCTCTTCGAGCGCGAGCGCGATCCGGAGGGACGCGAGCAGATGATCGTCCTCTTCCGTGGCAGCGAGCTGGCCGCCACGTTGCGTGTCTACGAGCTCGCCTCGCGGATGGAGAAGAACGTCCGGCTGGCGGCGGCGGGCCGCATCGGCCGCTTTCGCGACGAGCCGTTCGGCGATCTGATCGAAAGCTGGCTCGCGAGCGAGAGCGACGAGGAGGTGCGAGCTCGGCTGCTCGCGGCCCTGGAGCAGCGCAAGCAGGTCCCCGGCTGGCACGAGCTGCAAGCGACCGGAGCGCCGAATGTCGCCGATCCTGGCAACGACGACCAGCACGCCTGGGCGAGCGCTGCTGCCGACGGGGGTCGCGAGTGGATCGAGCTCACCTACGCCACCGCGTTGCGCGCGAACCGCGTGACGATCCACGAGACCTGTGCCGCCGGCTGCGTGGTCGCCGTCGAGCTCTTCGAAGAGAACGGAGGCTGGCGCAACGTCTTCAATGACGACGATCCAATGCAGGCGGCCGGTCCTCTCGAAGTCCGGTTCGCGACGACCAACGTTCCGGTGAAGAAGGTGCGCGTCACCCTGGACACCAAGCGCAAAGCGGGTTGGAACGAGATCGACGCGGTCGAGCTCGCGGGGCCCGACGGTGCCGCCTGGGCCACGGGCGCGGTCGCGAGCAGTCGCTACGGCGAGGGCGGGTGGGGCAACGCGGCCGAAGTCGGCGGTTTGCTACGCACCTTCAGGGTGAAGGATGTGGCTGAACGTTTGCTGCTCGGTGGACGTTGAGCTACGAGCCTGAGAATGAACCGGGCAGCGGCGCCGCGATTCGTTCTCTTGGTCACGCCCTTCAGTGCCCGTCGCCCTTCTTGAGGTGGGTCGCGATCTGCTGCAGGGTGTCGCGCGCGTCGCCGAAGACCATCATCGTCTTGGGATGGACGAAGAGCTCGTTCTCGATGCCGGCGAAGCCGGGGTTCATGCTGCGCTTGAGGACGATGACCGCTTGCGCCTGCTCGCAGTTGAAGAACGGCATGCCGTAGATCGGGCTGCCCGGGGTCGTCTTCGCCGCCGGATTGACCACGTCGTTGGCGCCCACCACCAGCACCACATCGGTGTTCACGAAGTCGTCGTTGATGTCGTCGAGGTCGTAGAGCTGGTCGTAGGAGACGTTGGCCTCGGCGAGCAGCACGTTCATGTGGCCCGGCATCCGACCCGCCACTGGATGGATCGCGTAGCGGACGCGCGTGCCGTTCTTCTCGAGGAGCCCGGCGATCTCGCGCACCACGTGCTGCGCCTGCGCGACCGCCATGCCGTAGCCCGGCACCACGATCAAGGAGCCGGCGGCGCTGAGGATCCCGGCCGCCTCGTCGCTGCTCGCCGTGTTGACATGGGCAGCCTTGCCATCGGTCGCGGTGGCCGCCGTCGTCGGGCCGCCGTCGCCGCCGAACGCGCCAAAGATCACGTTGGCGAACGACCGGTTCATCGCCTTGCTCATCAGCATGGCGAGGATGAAGCCCGACGCGCCG
Source organism: uncultured Phycisphaerales bacterium (assembly GCA_964426265.1). Taxonomy (GTDB): domain Bacteria; phylum Planctomycetota; class B15-G4; order B15-G4; family SIAN01; genus SIAN01. The sequence continues at coordinate 7,460 of CAYRQC010000127.1, forward strand.
TCGAGCGCGCCGCAGATGATGAGGACGTTGTTGCTGAGCGCGAAGCCGGAGGCCGACGCCGCGAGCCCGGCGTAGGAGTTGAGCAGGCAGATCACGACCGGCATGTCGGCGCCGCCGATCGGCAACACCAGCAGCACGCCGAGCAAGAGCGCGACGCCGAAGATGGCTGCGAAGAGTGTCGTCGCGATCTCGGGCGCCGTGGTCGCCGGGCGCAGGATGAGCCAGAAGACCAGGACCACCGCGGTGACCAGCGAGCCGACCGTGACCGCGTTCTG
>CAYRQC010000128.1:0-4501 GCA_964426265.1 uncultured Phycisphaerales bacterium
CCGAGGCCGACTTCGGTGGCGGCGTGGTCCGGATCGAGCTCGACCGCGCGGTGGTAGCTCGCGATCGCCTCTTCGGGGCGGCTGAGGCCGGCGAGCGCGGCGCCGACGTTGCAGTGCGCCAGGGCGATGGTTGGATCGAGCTCGAGCGCGCGCCGGCAACTCGCGAGCGCCTCTTCATGGCGACCAAGGTTGATGAGTGCCGCGCCGATGCTGTTGTGGAGTTCCGCCTCGTCGGGACCGAGCTCGCTCGCGCGGCGAAGGCTCGCGAGCGCCTCCTCGTAGCGACCGAGCTGGAAGAGATTCTTGCCGAGGTTGCCATGGGCCGGACGAAGGTCGGGATCGAGCTCGATCGCACGGCGGTAGCTCGCGAGCGCCTCCTCGGGGCGGCCGAGACCGGTGAGCGCGATGCCGAAGTTGACGTGGGCCTCGGCACTGTCGGGCTCGAGCTCGAGCGCGCGCCGGCAGCTCGCGAGCGCCTCCTCGTACCGGCCGAGGTCGGAGAGCTCGTTACCGAGGTTGACGAGTACGCCGGCGAAGTTTGGGTCGAGTTCGATCGCGCGGCGGTAGCTCGCGATCGCCTCTTCGTGGCGTTCGAGATTCGCGAGCGCGGCGCCGACGTGGAAATGGAGATGCGCGTCGTCCGGCATCCGCTCGATCGCGGCCTTGAAGACTTCGAGTGCCTCCGCGGGTCGCTTCAGGTCCTGGTCGAGCGTCCGGCCGAGCTCGTGCCACGCCTCGACGCTGGCCGGTCGCAGCGCCAGCGCCGCTTCGTAGTGCGGCACCGCTTCCGCGGCGCGGGATGGCGTGGTCCGGATCAGCGCCCGACCGAGCTCCATCGCGATCGTGAAATCCTGCGGATGCTGGCGGCGACCGGCAAGGAGCAACGCGATCGCGTCTTTGCTGTCCTGATCTCCCACCAGCGCGTGGGCGAGGAGACGTAGCGTCGACGCCGGAAGGGTCGTCGCGTTCGCGTCCTTCGCGAGCCGGCGGAGCGCCAAGAGATCCTTCGCCGCCAGCGCCGCGCGCAGCTCATGGCGCGTCGGATCGGGATCGAGTGCGTCGGCGATGGTCGTGAGCTCGGCCGCGCCATCCGTGTCCTGCACCAGTCTTCGCACGCCGGCCCATTCATCCAGCGTCGAGGCGAGCGCGACAGAAATGCCGCGCTCGCCAAGAGCGTGCGCGACCTTCTCCGCCTGCATGGAATCCACATTGACGTCATGCACCACGAGGATGGTGCGGTAGCCCTGGTCGAGCTTCTTCCAGTCCGTGAAGTAGCGGTCCTGACCTTCGGGCTGGCGCACGTCCTCGAGTGCCGCGAGCAACGCGGCATTGTCGGCGGTCAGTTTCGCCGCGCGCTGTGCTTCCGTGGATTCGCGGTCGATCGTCGTGCCGAGCGCCGCCACCTGCGCGTGCAAGTCGTCGCTCGCCTCGCCGCTCTCGAGCCGGGCGCGCGCGTGGTCGAGCGCCGCCAAGGCCGCAGCCCAATCCTCGCGGCCGCGAGCGAGTGTCGCTTCTTGCACCGCGGCCGTCACCGCGCCTTCGGTCGCGCGCACACGCTCGGCGCGCTGACGTTGCACCCACATCCACCCGCCGCCGCCGAGCAGCACGATCGCGATGCCCGCAGTGGCAAGCAGCGCGGTCGCGCGCGCCCGCACCTTCGCTTCGGCGGCGTGGATCTGCGCCGCGCGGGCACGCTCTTCCACCGAAGCGAGATAGGCGTGGATCCGCCCGGCGAGCACCTCGGCGTTGCGTAACCGCGCCGATTGCGCCGGCACGAGGCACTGCTTGGTGAGCTCGACGAGCTCGGGATCGGCCTGGCACGCCGCGATCCGCGTCGTCGCGTCGTCGAGCCGGCCGTTTGCGGCCTGTTCCATGACCTGTTCGGCGTCACCCACGTACGGCGGTGCGCCGGTCAGGATCTCGCACAAGATCGCGCCGAGCGCGAAGACGTCGCTCCGCTCGTCGAGCTTTTCGACCTCGCCGCGTGCCTGCTCGGGCGGCATGTAGGCCGGCGTCCCCAGCACCGAGCCAGAAAGCGAGTCGGAGCCCGCAGAGCCCGGAGCGCTGCGCACGGTCTCGATCACGGAGACGTTGGAAACATTGGCCATCCGCGCGCGACGCTCGTCACCGACACCACCCGATCGCAGCACCTTCGCCAAGCCCCAGTCGACGACTTGCACTTCACCGAACGCACCAATCAGCACATTCGCGGGCTTGAGATCGCGATGCACGACGCCCTTCGAATGGGCGTATGCGATCGTCTGGCAGATCGCCTCGAACACAGCGAGCAAGCTGCGCCGTTCGCCTTCCTTCTCTTGGCATTCGGCCAGCATCGCCGCGAGCGTCCGCCCCTTCACCAGCTTCATCGCGAAGTAGGGCCGCTGGTCGGCCATGAGTCCGAGCTCGTAGACCGGCACGATGCCGGGGTGCTGGAGCTGGCCGCCGATCTGCGCCTCTTCGACGAAGCGCTGCACGACCTCGGGCCGCTTCGCGAGATCCTCGCGCAGGATCTTCAGCGCGACGTCGCGGCCGAGATCGGCGTCGTGCGCCTTCAAGATCACGCCCATGCCTCCACGCGCGATCTCGCCCTGCATCTGGTAGTTGCCGCGCCCTTGCGGCACCAGCCCCTTCACCACCGCGCCCGCCTTCAACACCGGCGAGGCGTCGACGCCGCTCGGGCTTTCGTGGAGGCTCACGCGCGGCGCCTCCGCGCCGGTGATCCGCTCGATGGCGTGAAGGACACTTTCGGGCGCGCGGCCGGCGCCTTTGAACGCGGCACTCATGCCCGCTTCGAGCGCGTTCGGATCGGCAGGCGGGGTGGCTTCAGGTTGTTTCATGGGCTGGTTCATGCCAAGTTTTCGAGAGAGCCTCCCGCACATTCACGCTCGGAACTTCGAACCACAGTCCGGCCCTGGCGCGACCGGCTACCGCCGCATCCGCGATCATCGCCCAACCGGACTCGGCGGGCATCAACGAGTGCGTGATCTCGCCGCCGACACTGAGCGAGGCGGTGCCATCTTGCGCTGCTCGCGCGCAGGCTTCTTCGATGACTTCCGGGCACGCGACGGACGCTTCGGCTCGACGGGCTCGAGCTCGAGCCCGAACAGCTCGGACAGGCCGTCGGCGCCCAGGAGCCGGTCGGCCGCGGGGCCGGCGCTCGGCAGCGCGAGCGCGTGACCGGCCGCGGCGATCAACTCCTTCTCGTCCACCTGGCGCAGCACGAACAACAGCTCGGGCGAATGGTCGAGCCGCGCGCCGACGCCATAGAGCGAGGCCGCCACGTGCTTGCACATCGAGGCCCAGTCGGGGCAGCTACAGGAGAAGCTCATCTCGGCCGGAGCGGGGAAGAGTCCGGTACTCGGATCACACAGCCGCTCCATCACACCGCGCGCGAAGCGGCCTTGCAGCAGCTCCACCACGGAATCGATCGCACCTGCACAACCCTTGCGGAGTGATTTCCAGCGCGCCTTGGCGAGCGGCGACACCTCGATCTTGACCTGGTAGAGAGTCGATCCGCTCACGTGCGCGGCGACCTTGCCGGGACTGAGCTGGAGATCCACCACCGAGCCGTTGCGCACGTAGGTGCGTCCGCGCGGCAGGCGATTGGCGAAATCGCTGTAGCGTTCGAGGTGGTCACACCACGCCTTGCCCCAGAAGGTGCTCGCGATCGTCCGGCCCTCGATCACGACGGGTGCCACGCGATGCCCCTTCTTCGCGAGCTTCGTCATCTCGTGCGCGGCCTCGCGCCGGCGTTGGGCCACCGGCACGTAAGGAGCCCACCGGCCGTTCCAGCGATCGCTCCAGCGGTCGGACATGCGTCACTCCGTTTGCGCGGCACCGAGGTCGAGGGCGACGAGCTTAAGCAGCGCTGCATCGTCGAGCTTAGTCAGGTCGAGCTCGGCACCGCCCTCGAGCAGGTCCGACGCGAGCTGCTTCTTCGACTCGATCAGCGCGTCGATCTTCTCCTCGACCGTTCCCCGACAGACGAACTTGTGGACCAGGACGTTGCGCGTCTGCCCGATGCGGAAGGCGCGGTCCGTGGCCTGGTTTTCGACCGCCGGATTCCACCAACGATCGAAGTGCACCACGTGAGATGCGGCGGTGAGGTTCAGCCCAGTCCCGCCGGCCTTGAGCGAGAGCACGAAGAATGGGACCGTCTCGTCCCTCTGGAAGCGCTCCACCAACTCCTGGCGTTTCCGCACCGCCGTCTCGCCGTGCAAAACGAGCCCGGGTCGGCCGAAGACCGCGCCGAGGAACGTGGCAAGCGGCTCCGTCACCTCACGGAACTGCGTGAAGAGCAGCAGCTTCTCCTGCTTGGCGGCGATGACCTCGGCCAGTTCGCGTAGCCGGGCGAACTTCCCGCTGTCCTTCTCGTCCCAGGCGCCGTCGCCGAGCCACTGCGACGGATGGTTGCAGATCTGCTTGAAGCGCATGAGGAACGCGAGGACCAGGCCTCTGCGTTGGATTCCCTCGCTGTGCGCGATGCGCGCGGCGAGATCCT
>CAYRQC010000129.1:0-4141 GCA_964426265.1 uncultured Phycisphaerales bacterium
CGTCGGTGCGTTCGCGGAGGTAGCGACGCGCATCGCCATACCCCATGGAGATCAGCGTGGCCGCGTCGATGCGACCGGAGTAGTAGTCGGGATCGAGCGGCAGTGGCACGCTCGGTCGGATGACATGCAGGCGGATCGGGCGCGTCTGTCCAAAGAGCTTGCCGCCCGCGGCGAGGCGCTCGTTCCATTCGTTGATGTGATCGAACTCCGCGAAAAGCCCGCCGTTGGCACTGAGCTCGATCATGTGTACATATTGGTGGAACATGCCGGGCAGATAGGTCGGCGAGTTGCCGATGCACCACACCAGCCACAGCTCGTCGGCGCCGTGCCGGACCGCCTCGAGCAGGTTGGCGTCCTTGATCCACACCGCGTCGCACCACAGCTCGTCGCGACGAGCGACCGGCGGCATGAAGGCCGGGAGCGACACCCCCGCCACCAGCAGGTCGAGATCCATCTCCTGGTGCGGCACCGCGACCAGTGTCTTGCGCGTGAAGTTGCAGACATTGAAGACGCCCTGCACCCCCTTGGCGGCGGCGATGCGTTGCGGGTCGATTCCCAAGTGTGGGAAGACCTTGTCGACCATCCCGCGCGCGTCGCCCATCGCCATCAAGTGGGGCGCGTCGAGGTACTTGACCAGCGGCAGGAAGGAGACGAAGTCCTTGACCTTCAGGCTCGACCAGCGGTTGCACATCTCGACCGGGTCCAGCCCCGACAGGAGCATGCCGAGGTTCATCGTCCCACCGGAGGTCCCGTCGGCTAGGCCGAACGCGAGACCCTCCTCTTGCAGTGCGCGCAGCACGCCAGCCTGGTAGGCCACGCGCATGCCACCGCCGGCGAGGATGAGGGCACGACGCGGCGCGTCGGCGGCCGAGAGAATCGTGGTGGACGTCCCCATGACTCAAGTCTCCATGAGCTTGCGGGAGTAGGCGCGGATCGTCACGAGCGCGAGCAGCTCTTCGGCGAGGAAGACGAAGAAGACCCAGCTCGGCCGACCATCGAGCGGCAAGGAGATCAGCCGCGCCACCACCCCGAAGGCCAGTGTCCCGAGGAAGAGGCGGTTGAAGAGCCGCTGTCGCATGATCTCCTGTCGATAGAGCAGGGCGAAGCCGCCGAACCCGGCTTCCACGGCGCGCAGGAACCGATACTGGCTCAACACACAGGCTTGCGCGAGTGGATCGAGCCGCGCCAAGTCACATTCGAGCAGCACGCGATGGTCCCAGCGTGCCATGAAGAAACCCCAGATCCCGGCACCGACCAGCGGAACGGCGTAGGCATAGAAGAGCGTCCACGCCGCGCAGGCGAGTGCACGCGAGGGTGTTGATGGCGGCCGTGTCGATCCTGGCACCGGGCTCGACGGCGAAGTGCTCACGCGGGCGGCATCCGGCGCATGGCGCACCAGTACGCCAGTCCAAGGATCCCCGACAGCAAGTCGAATCCCGCGACTGCCAGCGCCATCGGCGCGAAGAGGTGATGGAGGACGCCGAGCGCCACCGCGCCGAAGGCGCCGATCTTCTGGAAGCTCGCCCACAGCACCGCTGCCGGTTGCGGCACCCGACTCAACAGCGCATGCAGGAAGAGGCCGCCGAAGAGCACCATGAACATCCCGACGATGCCGAAGAAGTGGCGTGCCGTCGGGTCGTCCTGGCTGTGCAAGAGGCGCAGCAGGACGCCGGGAACCACGGCTTGCACGGCTCCGCTGATCACGGTGATCCCGGCGATCAGCAGCAGGATCCACCAGAGCGGTCGATGTTTCACTTGGGTTGCTCCATTTGCAGCGCGCGGCTCGCGAAGTATTTCATCATGCACAACCACTGCACCGTCCATAGCGACACACGGACGACGTTGAGGCGCATCCACTGCGTGAGGACCTCGGTCAGCCGCGCCTGGTCGTGGATGCCGGCATCCATCTCCTTGTTGTAGGGGAAGATCTTCCACATCGTGAGTCCGGTGGCGGCGACGATCATCAGCAGCACGACGATCGGCACCCAGCGGAAACGCGTGCGCCATTCCGACCAGCACATGATGAGGCCCGCCACCAGCATGGCGGCGGTCATCCCGGTGAAGAACTTCGTCGCCGCGGTCACCTGCGGCACGAACTGCAGCCAGTAGGTGTCGGGTGTCAACTTCGGGGCGACCGGAAACGAAAAGAGGATCAACGACCAGCCAGTGCCGAGATACATCGACACGCACAAGAACAGGAAGGCATGGTTGAGCACGAGCAGGCAACGTTTCATCAAACCACCTCGTTGACGCCACCGCCACTGGCGGCAACGCGACTCGCCACGTCACTACTCGCCACAACGCGAACGACGACACGACAACGGACGACCCGCCGACCGACGGCGGGTGTCAGGACGCGCCCGCTCAAGTGGTCACCATTCCGGACCCTGGCTGCTCCGGGAGCCCCGACGACTGGTCACGCTCGGCGACCGCAGGCTTGGTGATCCCGGGCACCGGCGCCGTCGGCGCGGACGGCCAGACGCGACCCTGAGCGAGTGACGCCACGCTCGGCAGGTGGTCCATGTGGGTGACCGGCTTCCGTTCTCCGGTGAGGAACCAACACTCCATGTAGTCATCGAGCAGGCCCGCCGTCTCCGGAAACCAGGCGACGAACATCGGGTCGGGCTCGATCGCCAGGCTCTTCATCCACGCCATCCGTGGATGGTCGCCGATCACGAGCCGCGCTCCGCCCTTGGGGAAGAGGCGCATGCCGACCTTGCCCTTGAAGTAGATGTAGGACTTCATGAGCATCCCGCGGAATGCACAGTAGTTCGCGGCGCCCATCGACATCGGCAGAGTGGCCTTGGCTGGCTTGTCGATCTCGACATAGAGACAGAGCTTGCCGTCGAGGTCGTACTGGCTGGAGACGCGATCCGTGCCGACGATGAAATCGAGGTTGGCCTGGTGCTTGGGCATGCCCCAGATGCCTTTGCCGCCCTTGACCGAGATCTCCGTGCTGACCGGCAGGTCGAGCACGAACTGGCCGATCCCGAACGTCTTCTGGAAGAGGGCCGGCAGCAGGCGCGGGGCGGGGTTGCGACCGTGGGTGCAGGCGATCGCGATCGAGTACTCGATGTAGGTCCCGATCACCGTCTCGCGGTAGTTGACGACGGTCACCGCCAGTATTGCCTTCGACCAGAGCCGGAACGGATGGACCTCGCCGCCAGGCAGCAGCTTCGCAGCCGCAACCGGATCGCACGGGAAGGCGGCCATCAGCACCGGCGTCCGGGCGGAGCTGACTGGCAACTGGAAGTGGATGCCATCGACATCGGAGGTCTTTCCCGCCTGGAGTTCCAGGCGGCGGCGTCCTTGCATCTTCATACGTTGGCTCCGTCAGCGCTCGAGTTCACTGATGATGAGGGGGAAGGTGTCGCGTGCGGCATCGTTGCCGAGGAAGACGTCGAGGTGACCGTAGCGCGGCACGACGTGCAGGCTGTGGAAACCCTTGCGGTGGCCTTCGAACCAGTCGAAGGTGCGACGCTGGCTCTCGGCCTGGAAACAGTCGTTGAGCTCGCCGGTGAACAGCGCAAAACGCGCCTCGGTTTGTGGCGGCTGCGCGCAGAAATCGGCCGGGAGCCCGGAGAGCTCGCCGGTCGAGACGAGGTTGCCGCGGCGCACACAGCGCGCCATCTGCTTGAAGAAGGTCAGCGGCACGGCGGCAAACTCGCCGCGAATCCACTCGAGGGTCCGAGCGGAGAGATTCTCGTGGCGCCACAACGTCGGGTGGCCGGCGCCGTAGCTGAAGCTCGCCAGACGCGCGACGTCGTTCTCGTCCTCTCGGTGCAGCAGGCGTGCCGTCGCCAGCACCATCTTGGCCGCCAGGGTCGGCGCCGAGTTGCCCCACTGTGGATTCAGGTAGCGCGTGATCACTCGCAGCGTCGGTGCGAGATAGAGCAGCTTGATCCGTGCCGCGGGCGGGACGATGGTGTGGATCGACACCGCGTTGCTGACGATCGTCCGCACCTGGGGCACGAGCCCGGCCAGCGCCGACATCGCAAAGCTGGTCGAGCCCTGGCAGTGGATCACCGCCTGCATGGTGGTCGCGCCGGTGCGCGCACAGACCTCGCGGACCGCCGCCGGATGGTCGTGCACCGCCGCCTGATCGAGCGTCCACTCGTTCTCCGGCACCTCGATCGAGGCG
>CAYRQC010000130.1:0-10747 GCA_964426265.1 uncultured Phycisphaerales bacterium
CACCCGTCCCATCGGTCGAGCCGTCATCCACGGCGATCAGCTCGAGCTCGACATCGCGCTGAGCCAGGACGTCTTCCACTGCGGCGTCGATGTAATCGCGGGCGTTGCGAGCCGGCAGCAGAACGGAGATCGTCCGCGCCGCCATCACTCCCTCGCACCCGCCTCGGCCAGTAGCATCAGGCGCTCCCTACCCGTCCACGCGGAGTCCTCGCGGAATCATCATGGCGACCAACGTCTTGATCCACGCCGCGACGCGCGGGCCGGTCGCACACGCAGCGCGCCTGGCGATGGCGGCGGGCCACGACGTCGGGCTCGTCGCCACTTCGATCGAATTGGGGCAGGAGAAGCTCTCGGGCGGGCGGATCGAAGAAGAGCGCGACTACGCCGGCGCGACGGTGAATGCACTCGATGAACCGGTTTTCATCGGGTCCGCGGTGGCGCAGCTCGCGGGCCACGCCGAAGCGGTGATCGTCGACGGGCTCGAGAGCTGGGTCGAACGGGTCATGCAGCGCTTTCCGAGTGATCCCATCGAGCGCGGAGCCGAGATCTCCTCACTCGTCTCGGTGATGGAAGCACGGATGGCCGATCTGATCCTGATCGCCCGACCGCTCGCGGCGGGCTCCTCGGCGTGCGAGCTCTTCGCCTTGGTGCTCGCCGCAGCGGAGAAGCACGCCGACACCATCCTCGATCTGCGCGACGGGTCGCCGGTAGTTCGCAAGGGATCGCTCCGCTCGTGAGGTGAGGTGCTGGTTGCGGCGCCCTTGTCACCACCCGCACCGGCGTACGTCCCTGCGAGCATGACGCTCGTCGCAATTGCACACCTTGTACTGGCGTTGTTCTGTTGGAAACGAGAGCGGTCCCGCCGCCGCCGAATCTCGACGCGCAACGGGACCAGCAATCGCTCTCGTGGTCCATCCGGTCGTCCGACGATCGATTCGCCGCCGACGGCGCTCCTCCTGCCGCCCCCTAGTTCGCCGGCAGCCGAAGCACCACGTCGACCTTGATCCGATCCTTGTCTGGAATGTGGTCGGCGTTGGCGTCGTAGATGAGCTTCCACGCCGCCTTGGTCCCGTAGTGCTGGAGCGCGATGCTGCTCAACGTGTCGCCGCGCACGACGGTGAGCTGCTCGGTGCTCGTGATGCGCTTGAACGCCGCTGCGGCTTTCTTGTCGCCGTCGACTCCAGCGGTCTGCGCGCTCGCGACCGGCGTTGCGGCATCCTTCCGTGGGTTCCCCTTCTCGCTCGAACCTCCCTTCTGCGCTGCTCCGTTCGGCGCGACACCACCGTCGATCGTTGCGACCTCTTTCACGATCACGAACGAGCACGGTTGGGTCGGGGCCTTCGGGAGCCGCAGATTGGCGAGCGGCTTGATCGTGTTGCCGTCGCCGATCGTCGGGTTGGCGGCCAGGATCTCCTTCCATTCCCCGACATCGTCGTAAACAGCCCGCGCGATCCTCTGGAGTGCGTCACCCGGTTGAACGACGTAGTAGTACTCCGCGGCACTGTTTGCGGCGTTCTTTGGCGGCGTCTTGCCGCCCGCTTCAACCTTCGACTCGTCGATCACGACCGGTGAATCGGCCGCCTCGCCCGTCGCCTCGTGTCCAGAAGACTCGGGACTGCCCTGCGAGTGCGAGGATCGCAAGGCCGCGGCTCCTGCGCCTGCTGCGGGATCGGCTCCCGCCAGCGGCAAGCGAGCGTTGGATCCACCATCCAAACCGCGCCCATTCAGGGCATCCTGCTGCTTGCGAAGCAGATCTGCGACGGCGGGATTGGACGGCTGCGTGTCGCTCGGGTGCGCACCGCTTGGATCCCCGGCAAGGGTGGCACTCGCCGGATTCACGGATTGGTTCCCTGGATTGGATGCCCCCAACTTGGGGTCGGCGAGCTTCGGATCCGTCAGCTTGGGATCAGCGCCGACGCCGCCGTCAGGCTGCAACGTCGATTCGTTGCGCAGCGACGTGCTTCCAGTTCCGGTTCGTGTCCCGTCGCGCTCCCGCTTCATCGCCCCGGACGGTCGGGCCGACTTGGGATCGCCCTTCAGCTTGGGATCACCCTTCGCTGATGGGTCGACTTTGTTCGAGTCGTTGGCCTTGGGATCGTTGCCCTTCGATTTCGCCGCGACCTGATTTTCGTACTCGCGATCCCAATCGCGCGCACCCTTGATCGCCACCGTGAGGATGGCACCGATGACGATCACGATGCCGACGACCAAAAAACGCTCGATGCTCCCGATCGTTCGCATCGCCCCTCCCTATGCCTCGCGTTCGGACGAGAACCGGATTCTCGCGATCCCGACCTTCGGGACTCGAAGCCGCCAAACCTCGAGCAACCCGAACCGCAACGATCTCCGACGCGGAGATCGGCGAAGGCGCGGATGTTAGATCACACACGAGAGCAGTCAAGGCGAGCGCGCAGCGACGTTCACCATGAGTGGCTGATCTCACCCCTCAATCGGGTCGCGGGCGTTGTTGCAGCAGCGTTCTCAGCAGCGGACCAAGGCGATTGAAGATCCACAGGCGACCGAGCCAGTGAAGCCGCGCTGCGGCGCGTAGCTCGGCAGCAGACAACTGCTCTGGAACGTAGCGCGCCCGAAACTTCAGTACCGCCGATCGATCAATCCGGCAAAGCCAGCGCAGGAGCAGACCACCCCAACCGCTCAGCCCGAGCACGCATGCTGATTGGAAGTCGACCAGGAATACTGAGCCGACACGGTCGACCAGGATGTTCCGCTTTTGCCGTAGATCGAGATGGACGACCCCACGCGAGTGAAGTCCAGCGACACGGCTTGAAAGCTCGGAACACGCACGCTCAAGCAGAGGTCGCGGGAGGTCGCGATGAAGCGGCTCAGCCTCGACGTACTCCATCGCGATCGCATCGGCATCAACGCGGCCAACCAAGCTCGGAATCCCAGGAGTCCCGGCAAGCAGCGCCAACACGCGCTCCTCCCTGGCGAGCACTCGGCGCCCATAGAGCGCACGCACGGTTGGGTGCATTCCGCTCACATCTTTGACGAGGAGTCGTCGCCCGCTCGCTTCGACGACGATCACTGCCGACTTGGTGGCACTCCCAGGATGAATCACCCGTCGCGGCAGCCGCTCGAGCTCAACGCGGCTCGGCAGGGGCGCCGCTCCACCCGCGGCACTTCCGATCACCATGACGCGAGTACGAGCTTCACCCCGAGCAACGCGAGGGCAACCAGGACCACCGCCGCCGTGCCCACCTCGCTGTTCAACGTGACGAGCGCCGGATCCCATCGCCCTGGCGCAGCGAGCCGCGGCCACGGGCTCGGGACGAAGTCGGGAACGGCCCGGTCGTAGGCGTCCCACTCGGCACCAAACCGGCGCCGCAGTCGTCCCGCCTCGACGCGGAACTTGTGCGGCAGGTAGTAGAAGAAGAAGACGCCGAGCGCGAACGGCAGGAAGAGGATGAGGAGGTAGCGACTCGCGCTCCCCGGGGTCGCGTGGCTCGCCGCGAAGACGACGCCCACCATGATCAAGAAGGTGCCGAGGTAGAGCGGATTCTTGACGTGGGAATACGGCCCGCTCTTGATGACTGCCTGGTTCTTGCGCAGGTGACCGCAAGCCCAGATGCGCAGGAGTTCGCCGGCGACCGCCAGCACGGCGCCGATCGCGAAGAGCCACGGCGTCGGCTTTGCCAGGAGCAGCACCAAGGCTCCCGCCGCATAGACGACCAGACGGCGCAAGGTCGGTTTCTTGGACGCGGCCATGCGACGCGACGTTAGCGGCCACCTCCGAGCGGCGCTAACTTGTCACGATGCTTCCGCGCATCGCAACGCTCTTCGGCGCGCTGCTGCTCGTCGCGGCACCGCTCGCACTCCTCGGCTGCCAGGCATCGGCTGGCGGTCACTCGGCCGCCAGATCGTGGGCCGACGGCATCCCGCTCGACGAGCCGGCGGTGGTGACCCTCGAAAACCTGAGCTGCGATCCGCCACGCATCCTTGGCCTGGTCGGGTCCGATCATGCGGCTGCGGCCTCCGCCGATGCCGTGATCCGGCGCAGCGGGATCAAGCGGGTGCCCGCGGACCGCATGGATCGACTGCTCGAAGAGCTCACCAAGGAAGGGTTCGCCGGGTCGTCCGAGCCGATCGAAGAGCTCACGGCAGCCGATCCCAAGATCGTGCTGCGGAGGCTGACGGTGACCGTCGGCGACCAACGGCGCGCCTTCACCGTGATGCGGGGCCCCAAGTCCGACGTCACCGATCGATTCAACGCCCAGGCGCGGGCGGTCCAGGCGATGTTCAACGAGACCTTCGATCCGCGCTACACGAACGCCAACCGCAACAGCCTCTACTTCTACGAGGCGATGCAGGCGCTCCACGATGTGAACCGGCGCAAGCAGCAGAGGTCGGGCAAGGATGGAGCGCCTTGATCGCGGTCGCCATCATCCCGGCGCGGCTCGGCTCGACGCGCCTCCCCGAGAAGGCGCTCCTGCGCGACACCGGCAAGTACCTGATCCAACACGTCTGGGAGCGAGTCCGGCAGTCGCGTCTCATCCGTCGAGTGATCGTGGCAACCGATCACCCGCGGATCTTCGACGCGGTGCGCTCGTTTGGCGGCGAGGCGGCGATGACCTCACCGGACCATCCGAGCGGCACCGATCGGGTGGCGGAGGTGGCGAGCGAGCTCGCGGCGGACCTCATCGTCAACGTGCAAGGCGACGAGCCGCAGATCGACGCGCAGGACCTCGACCTGCTGGTCGCCGCGCTCGAAGGCGACCGTGACTGCTCGATCGCGACGCTCGCGACGCCCTTCCGCAGCGATACCGACCTCGCCCTGCCGAGCGCGGTGAAGGTGGTGGTCGACGCGGAGAGCCGCGCGCTCTACTTCTCGCGCAGCGTCATTCCACACGGTGCACGCTGCGGAGTGGGGCCGCAAGAGCCACTCAAGCATCGCGGCGTCTACGCGTTCCGGCATGCGGCGTTGTTACTGGTCGCGGCGCTGCCGCCGGCGCCGCTCGAACAGATCGAGCGCCTGGAGCAGCTGCGCTGGATCAGCCATGGCCAACGCATTCGCGTCGTCGTAACGCCGCGCGATGGGATCGGGATCGACACGCCGGACGACTACCGGCGCTTCGTGGAAGGGGGCGTTCGTTGACCAGACACATCTTCATCACCGGCGGTGTCGTCTCCTCGCTCGGCAAGGGGCTCACCTCAGCCTCGATCGGGCTGCTGCTGGAGCGCCGCGGGCTGCGGGTCCGGCTGCAGAAGCTCGACCCGTACTTGAACGTCGATCCCGGGACGATGAACCCCTACCAGCACGGCGAGGTCTACGTGCTCGACGACGGCACCGAGACCGATCTCGACCTCGGCCATTACGAGCGCTTCTGCAACGCGCCGCTCACCCGGGACTGCAACTACACCACGGGGCGCATCTACCAGGAGATCCTGCGCAAGGAGCGCGCCGGCGAGTACCTCGGCCAGACGGTGCAGGTGATTCCGCACGTCACCGACGAGATCAAGCGCGCGATCGAGAAGCTGGTCGCCCCCGACGTCGATGTCGTCATCACGGAGATCGGCGGCACCGTCGGTGACATCGAGAGCCTCCCCTTCGTCGAGTCGATCCGGCAGTTCCGCATCGACAAGGGCTACGAGAACACCCTCTACATCCACCTCACGCTGCTGCCGTTCCTGCGGACCAGCGGCGAGCTCAAGACCAAGCCGACCCAGCAGTCGGTCGGCAAGCTGCGCGAGATCGGCATCCAGCCCGACATCTTGATCTGCCGCTGCGAGATCGCGCCGACCGAGGAGATGCTCCGCAAGATCTCGCTGTTCTGCAACGTGCCCAAGGACGGCGTGCTGGTCGAGAAGGACGTCGACCACACCATCTACGAGGTGCCGCTCGTGCTGCGCGACCAGCGGCTCGACGAGACGATCTGTCGACGGCTCGGCTTTCCGCAACGGACGGCCGACATGAGCGACTGGGAACAGATCGTCGCGGGAATCTGCAAACCGGAACACGAGGTCGAGATCGCCGTCGCCGGCAAATACATCGAGCTGCAGGACGCCTACAAGTCGATCTACGAGTCGCTCGGACACGCCGGCATCGCCCACAAGACGCGCGTCAAGTTCCGCAAGATCGAGGCCGAGCAGATCGAACGCGAGGGCGCCGCGAAGGCGCTCGGCGGTGTCGATGGCATCCTGGTTCCGGGCGGCTTCGGCAGCCGCGGCGTCGAAGGCAAGATCGAGGCGGTCCGCTACGCCCGCGAGCAGAAGATCCCCTACTTCGGGCTCTGCTTCGGGATGCAGATCGCGGTGATCGAGACGGCGCGCAACCTGTGTGGTCTCGCGGGCGCCAACTCGACGGAGGTCGATCCCGCGACGCCCCACCCGGTCATCAGCCTCCTCGACGCGCAGCGCCGGGTGACCGAGATGGGCGGCAGCATGCGGCTTGGCACCCAGCCGTGCACGCTGGTTGCCGGACACGCACTCGCCGCCTACCGGACACCGCTGATCCACGAGCGCCACCGCCATCGCTACGAGCTGAACCCTTCCTACAAGAAACGGTTGGAGGAGCACGGCCTCGTCGTGTCGGGCGAGCACGAGAGCCTCCGGCTCGCCGAGATCATCGAGCGTCCCGACCACCCGTGGTTCGTCGCCGTGCAGTACCACCCCGAGTTCAAGAGCAAGCCGACCAAGGCGCACCCGCTCTTCGAGCACTTCATCGCCGCCGCGCTCGCGCACCAGGCAGCGCGCGGCGGCGATTCGTCGACGCGCGCGGCGGTGAGCTGAGCGGCAACCCGATCCGGAGAGACCCATGGAGCGCCCCGACGACGATGCCGATGGAGACACCGAGACCGATGCTGACGGCAACGGCTCCGGCGGCAAGACGCAGTTCGATCCCGCGAGCTTCGTCGGGCTCGTCATCACGCTGGCGACCCAGGCACAGATATTCCTCGGTGTCATCGAGAACCCGGTGACCCGCAAGAAGGAGGAGCTCGATCTCCCGCGTTCGAAGAGCATCGTCGATCTGCTCGGGGTGCTGGAGAAGAAGACGCTCGGCAATCTCACGGATGAGGAGGCGGAGTTCCTGAAGCGCGTGCTCGCCGACCTGCGGATGCGCTGGGTTCGCGCCCAGTCGGCCAAGGCGTGACGCAACATGGGCCGGCGATGAACCCGCCATCGACGGTGCTCCTCGCACGAGTCGGTGACCTCGTCGTCTGCCGCGATCCCGCCTATCGCGACGCCCTCAAGCTCCCGGACGAGCTGGGTCTGGTGATCGACGCGCGCAGGGACCGCGCGAAGGTCCACCTTCCCGGCGCGGGCGGCGAGCCGTGGATCCCGGTCGACGTGCTGGCACGCGTGCGCGAGCCGGTCGGAAACGCGAAGGTGCCGCGGTGGATGCAGCGCGCGCACTTCCTCGCGCTCTCGCTCGAGACGCTCTTCCTCGAGGTCACGCACGTCGGCGACGACGGCTGCGCACTGCGGATCTTCCATGGCGAGGCCGACCTCACCCGCTTCGATGAGCTGCGCCGCGCGCTCGGCGACGAGCTGCGCTACTGGCGGCTGCTGCCCGCAGGACTGCACAAGATCGAGTCGGCGATCGCCTTCACCGCACGCGAGCGCGCCGACGCGCCCCGTCCGCTGCCTCGCAGCGAGGAGTGACCGTGGCGGGGGCGCGCCTGAAGCTCGTCTGGGTCGACGCACGCGGCGAGCACCATTCAGCCGAGGTGCAGCGCCCGCTCCGGCTCGGTCGCGCTCCCGAGTGCGAGCTGGTGCTCGACGAGGAAGGTGTCTCACGCGTCCACTGTGAGATCCGCCCGGACGGCGACCTGCTCGCCTTGATCGACCTCCACTCGACCAACGGCACCTACGTCAACGGCACGCGGGTGCACGAAGCACGGCTGAAAGACGGCGACACGGTGGTGATCGGTCGCCTCCTCATGCGGGTCGAGGAGCACGCCGCTCCCGCCGAGTCCTACAAGACGTGCTACGTCGGATCGGACGACGTCGAGGTCGCGATCGACGCCGCGAGCGCGACCTACCCGCCAGCCGGGCTCTCGCTCGAATCGGGCCAGCGCCACCTGCAAGCGCTCTACGGCATCCTGCGCGTGATCGGCGATTCCGCCGACGTCAACCAGGTGTTGCGCGGCGCACTGTGCACGATCCTCGACACGCTGGCGCTCGACTTCGGCCACGTGCTGATCGGGCCGCCGATCGCCCGCGACGGTGAACCGGCACTTGCAACTGCAGCGTCGCACGCCACGGCAGGCGCCGTTCCGCCATGGAGCAGCACCGTCGTGCGACGCGTGCTGTCGTCCGGTCAGGCAGTGCTCGCCAACGACGTCCAGGCCGAGCCGGAGCTGCGAGCGGCCAAGAGCATCGCGGCGGCCAAGAGCCTGCGCATCGCGTGCGCCCCGATCCCGTTGCGCGGAAGAGTCGGCGTGCTCTATGTCGCGGCGCGCGGGGGTGGCAGCCCGCTGCTCGCCGAGGATGTCGCGTTCCTGTGTGCCGCCGCCCGCCAGGTCGGGCTCGCCGCCGACGCCCTCTCCGAACGCGAGAGCCTCGCGCGCGAGAACGAGCTGCTTCGCAAGTCCGCGCCCGAGCTGCGCCTGATCGGCAGCTCGGAGCCGATGCAGCGGCTACGCGAGATGGTCGCGCGCGCGGCACAGGTCGACGCCACGGTGCTGATCACGGGCGAGACCGGAACCGGCAAGGAGCTGGTCGCGCGCGGCATCCATGCGGCGAGCTCGCGAGCCAACGGCCGCTTCGTCGCCGTGAACTGCGGCGCGCTGCCCGCCAACGTCGTCACCAGCGAGCTCTTCGGCCACGAGAAGGGGGCCTTCACCGGTGCCGCGAGCCGCCGGATCGGGCTCGTCGAGCTCGCGCATGGCGGCACGCTCTTCCTCGACGAGATCGGTGAGCTGCAGCTCGACGTGCAGGTGATGCTGCTGCGACTGCTCGAGGAGAAACGGTTCTTCCGGATCGGCGGCCAGGAGGAGGTGCGCGCCGACGTGCGCTTCGTGGCGGCGACCCACCGTGATCTCGAGGCGGCGTGCCAAAAGGCGATGTTCCGCCCCGACCTGCTCTTCCGACTGAAGGTCGTGGAGGTGCGCACGCCGCCGCTGTGCGAGCGGCTCGGCGATCTCGACGAGCTGTGCGACTACCTCATCGCCGACATCTCGCGCGCAACCGGGCGACCGGCACGGCCGCTGGCGGAATCGGCAAAGCTGCGGCTCCAGCACCACCCATGGCACGGCAACGTGCGGGAGCTGCGCAACGCGCTCGAGCGGGCGCTCCTGCTCGGATCGGGACCGGCCATCGAGGCCGACGACCTCGGGCTGACGGCTTCGGTCACCACCGCAGCAACCCAGAGTGCGAGCGGCCGGCTGATCTCGCTCGCGCAGCTCGAGGGCGAGCACGTGCGCCGGGTGCTCGACGCCACTGGCTGGAACAAGACGCGGGCAGCGGAGATCCTGGGAGTGGCGCGCATCACGCTGTACGAGAAGATCCGCGCCTTCGGCCTGGATCCCGACGCTCCCTGAATGGCTGCACAGACCCGCTTCTTCTGCCGCTGCGGACGGCTCCTCACGGTCGACGCGTCGACCCGGGAGCTCGTCTGCCCCACGTGCCACGAAGTCAACTCCGTGCCGCATCTGGGCAGCGCATCGCCCGCCCGACTGGCCGGGCCATCGGTACCGTCACCATCAACATCGCCGTCACCTTCGGCGAGCTCGACGGCGGTCCTCGGTCAGCGCGAAGGCCACCGGCTCGATCGGTTCGAGCTGCTGCGAGTGCTCGGCCAAGGTGGGATGGGCACGGTCTGGCTCGCGCGCGACGTCGTACGCGGTGGCGACGTCGCACTCAAGGTCCTCCATCCGGCGTTGCAGGCGCGGCCCGATTTCCTCTCGCGATTCCAGCGCGAGGCACGCGCCGCATCCTCCCTCGACCATCCCAACATCGTGCGGCTGCTCGATTCCGGCGTGGAGCGCGGCACGCCGTGGATCGCGATGGAGCTGGTCGAGGGTGACGAACTGCTCGCTGCCGTCCAGCACGGCCTCCTCGACGTCCGCAACGTCGTGCCGGTGATGCTGCAAGCGACGCGTGGACTGTTGGCGGCCGCCGAGGTCGGGATCACCCATCGCGACGTGAAGCCGGGGAACCTCCTGCTCCGCAAGGACGGCATCGTGAAGGTCGCCGACTTCGGGCTCGCGAAGGCGGTCGACTCGAGCTCGCACCTCACGGTGACCGGCGAGATCCTCGGCACGCCGCACTACATGGCGCCCGAGCAGGGACGCGGCGAGCGGGTCGACCATCGTGCCGACCTCTACTCGCTCGGCGCGACTTTCTATCACGTGCTCGGCGGCGCCCCACCGCACGAAGCCGACACGCCGGTCGCGGTGATCATGAAGCACTTGCGCGAGGAGCCGCTGCCGCTGCGCGTGCGCAACCCGCAGGTCTCGCTCGGCCTCGAGCGCGTGATCCACCGGCTGCTGCAAAAGAGCCCGGAGCAGCGCTATCAGACGCACGCCGCGCTGATCGACGATCTCGAGCGGGTCGGCGCTGGCCGCGATCCAATCGGTGGCGCCGAGCCACCACTTCGGCGCGTCAAGGAAGGGGGCACGACCTGGATGCTCCCGCACGAGTCGACCACCGAGTTCGTGCTGCAGCCGGCAGGGACATTGCGGCGCTGCCTGGCGCTCCTGGTCGACCTCGTCGCGGTTGAAGTGCTGCTACGGGTCCTTCTCGTCGCAAGCAGCGCACTCCTCGGCCTGCGCTCGGCGGCGGGCCG
>CAYRQC010000131.1:0-6510 GCA_964426265.1 uncultured Phycisphaerales bacterium
GGGCCGGTGCCGGGGCTCTCGTTCTCCTCAATGACCGCTTCGATGACCGCGAGCGCCGCGCTCGCGGCGGCGACGAGAACCAGCGAGAACCAGGCGGCCGCACGCGGGCTCGATCGCGCGCTCCGCATCAGGAGCTCGCGGAACGGGTCGGCGAGCAGCACGCCGAAGCTGCAGTGGACGAGACGGTCGTAGTAGTTCCGGCGCAGTCCGAGCATCGTCTTCAGCCAGTCACCGGGTGGTGTGTGCGCGTAGCCCCAATGGGCGCCGATCGTGTGGAGCGTGAGGAAGAGCGCGATCAGCAGGTACGAGCGGTCCGAGAACCGGAACCGCCGGTGGGTGCCGAGCAACACGCCGACGACCAGCGCGGTCGGGACGTTCTCGAGTGTCCACGTCGGCAAGTCACGCGGACCGATCGCCGCCGCGAACCAGATCACCGCATAGCTCGCCATCAGCGCCCGCAGGAATCGATTCGGTCCGTTCATCGGAGGCATGTCGTCCACCGCGCCGCTATTTCGCGACCCGCAGCGCGCGCTGATCCGCCCCGCCTTGATGCAACACGAGCGCGATCACGGCACCGGCGTCTGCAGGGCTGCCGGCTCCAACCCCGGTGCCGTCGCCACGGCCAGCACGACGGCGATTGTCCCGACTTCGACTCCCTTGGTCGATCACCAAGTCGGGAACCGATGGTCCCCACTACCGCGACGCTCGTCGCTTCAAGCGGACGAGCGCGTTCGCGGCGGCCGTCCTCTCGGCGACGGAACGTTCGTCGGAGTCATTGTGCGGCGCGAGCAGATGGGCGACCGCGAGCCACGTGACACTGCTGCCCTGGTTCGGGCGCGACGGGTCGACGACGCCACCGCCGGTGTTGCGCCCGCCGCCCGCGTCCTCCATCTCTCCCGTCAAGTCGCCGGCCGGTGGCTTCAGCTCGTCGCCCTTCCGGGGATCCGTGGTCTGCGGCCGGTCGCTCGACGGCCCCGTCCGCCGCGGGTCATGGGTTCGATCGCCAAGCGGGCGGGTGCGCGGAGTCGGCTTTCGGTTGTCGGCCATGGCGGTTCCCTTCCGACTCGCGACGCGAAGGTGGTTCAGCGACTTCCGGACGCCAGGTCGCGTTGGTACCCGAGCGAGTTCCAGTACGGCTCATGGCCGTAGTACTTGTGGATCTCGGTGCCCCAACCGCGGTCCGCCATGTCGGGCCAGTTCTCGTGGTCGAAGCCTGGCGCCGCCTGGAGACGCTCCTTGGCGACGTCGAAGATCATCCGGTCGGCGTCCTCCCGGGATCGCCGGAGCGACTGCCACGGGATCGCGAAGAGCTTGTCGCCCACGCCGAGGAAGCCGCCGAACGACAGCACGGCGTAGACGATGCGGGCGGTGCGGTCATCGAAGACCCTCTCGTCGATGTCGCCGAGGCTCTTGCCGTCCAAGTCCTCGACGTCGGTGCCGATCGCCTTGGAGGCGCGGCA
Source organism: uncultured Phycisphaerales bacterium (assembly GCA_964426265.1). Classification (GTDB taxonomy): domain Bacteria; phylum Planctomycetota; class B15-G4; order B15-G4; family SIAN01; genus SIAN01. The sequence continues at coordinate 1,461 of CAYRQC010000131.1, forward strand.
CATGCCGCGTGCGCGGAGCTGCTCCTCGTCGAGCGCTTCCTTGCTGATACGCGTCGGATCCTGTCGGGAGGCGCCAGAGAGGTCGTCCCAATACGGCCTCGTCTTGTAGTGGTCGTGCAACGTCGTGCCGTACCTGCGGTCGAACGTCGGCCACGACTCGGTCGCGAAGGTCGGCGCCTGGTCGAGTTGCGCCTTGCTGAAGTCGGCGACGACACAGCTCTCGTCGCCCGTGAGGATCACCTTCGAGAACGGGATCGCGAACAGCTTCTCACCGACACCGAGGAAGCCACCGAAGGAGATGACTGCGTACGCGACGTAACCTTCATCCTTGTCGATGACGAGGTCCTCGACCTTGCCGATCGTCTCGCCTTGCAGGTTCGTGACGATGCAGTGGAGCAGCAGCGTCGTGCGCCGGACGCGGCCGTGCAGCTCGCTGGTCGCGGCGTGCCGGGCACCGCGTACCGTCGCGTCCAACTCCGCCACCTTCTGCGCCTCGATTGTCATGGAGCACTTCCTCGCATCGATGCTGGCCGTCGTATTGGTGGAGCGAGAAAAGCAACCGACGTGCCGCCATCGCCGCGCCACCCTTCGACGGGAGCGTGCGCGCGCCGGGTCGTCCGCCGCTCCGATTGTTACGTCGCTTGTAAGTGCTTCCGGGTGGAACCGCCGGCGGCACTCCCGGGGCGCGCAGCGGCCGCAGTAGGCGTGATGTGCTGGCGCTGCGTCGGCGCCGCTCTTGGTCGTCCTTGGGCGGTGTGGGAAACAGCCGCCTGAGATTTCGCCCTGTCCTGCGCCACCAACCCTGCCGAGTGGGCTGATCTGAACCCAGCCCGATCGACGTGACACCAAACCGCCCAGTCCGGGAGACTGCGATTGCACCTGAGAGCCACCGTCGAGCGCCTACCACGCGCGGCGGCGAGCTCGCCCAGCGGATGGCAGCTCCCGAGCTGGACGGACCCCACACTGCACCGAGCTCAAGCACCGGCGCACTCAGAGTGCGAATGGAAGCCTGGTGGTAGGTGTCACGACGGTCGCTTGGGTGGCCGCCACGGGGGGCCTTTTTCACCTTGACGGAGGGACCTTCTCAGTCCGATTCCGCGGTCTCTGATTGCGACTAGGGGGCGGTCGATGCGTGAGATTTCGTCGCGCGGTTCTCGCCGTTGTCGTGGGCGTCGTCATGGCCGTCGTCACGCTCGTCCAACGCGCGGCGTAGGATCTACGTCCTCCGGTCGGGTGCGGCAGGCCCCGGGTCGGCCGACCTTCTTGTCATGGGGAACTTCGATGCTGAGTTCGATGGCACTGTTGCTTGGGCCGGTCGCGGGTGCAAGCGATGCCAAGTTCGAGCCGCCAGTCCGGCTGATGGCCGGCGGCAAGCCGATCGGGGTCGAGGCACCTGGTTTCGCCTGCCCGACTTGGCATGACGTCGATGGAGACGGCAAGAAGGACCTCGTGGTTGGACAGTTCGCCGGCGGGAAGCTGGCGCTCTACAAGAACCTGGGCGAGGGCAAGTTCGCGGAGCGCGCGTGGCTCATGGCCGGCGGCAAGGTGGCCGAGATCCCCGGCGTCTGGTGATGCACCAGCTCGACTCCACAGTTCGTGGATCTCAATGATGATGGTTGCGTCGACCTCCTCTCCGGCTCCTACTCGCGCCAGGAACAGGACATGGCCGGCCTGTTCCAGGTGCTCTGGGGCGAGGCGGGCGGGAAGTTCCGTTCGGCCGAGGTGTTGAAGGGCAACGACGACGAGCCTCTGCTCCTGCCGCATGGCGCGAAGGGGGACAACGCCGATGTCTCCCGCATCTGCACCCGTGCGTTCGTCGCCGATCTCGACGACGACGGCAGCCTCGACCTCGTCTCCGGCAACTTTGGCGGGACCTTCGCACTCTTCCTGGGTGAAGAGACGGGTGGCTTTTCTCCTGAAGCAAAGTGGCTCACGGCCGCCGGCAGCCCGATGCAGGTGGCGGCGCACAGCGATCCGTGCCTCGTCGACTGGGACGGCGATGGTGACCTCGATCTCTTGAGCGGCTCATCGCAAGGCGGCGCCTTCCTCTTCCCGAACGTCGGCACCAAGGCGGAGCCGAAGTTCGGCGCGATGGTCACGCTGGTCGAGGCGTCCGGAAACCATGCTGGAGACACTCATTTCGGCGATTCCACCATCACGGCGCCAAGCTCGAGCACGCGCGTCTGGGTCGACGACATCGACGGCGACGGCACGCTCGACCTGCTGATCGGCGACTCGATTCGGCTGCTCTTCCCGCTCGAAGGCAGCGACGAGGCGACGACCCAGAAACTCCTCTCCGATTGGGAAGCCGAGGAGAAGAAGATCCTCGAGAGGATGACCGGTAGCGGCGGCACCGACGACGCGGCGCAGAAGGAGTACGGGGCGCACCTCGGGAAGCGCGAGACGCTCGTCCGCGAGGAGATGACCGGATTCATCTGGCTGCTGAAGGGCAAGTCGTCCGGATCGGCTGGTCCGGCGCCGAAGTAGACACCAACTCGTGGCGCGCGCAGCGGTCGTGAAGCGGGCGAAGGCGCTGATCGTCATCGGCGACGATTCCCCGCTTCATACACCCAACCAATCACGCACCCGATCGTCAGTACGAGCTGGCGGAATGGCTCGGTACTGACAACGTCGACTCGGGGCGTGGGCAAAGACCCGTCTTGGCGTCCGGATCGCGGCGGCGGGTCAGGCTGCTTCAAAAAGGAAGGGGCTCGCCACCCTGCGCGGGGGCCTGGCGGTTCGCTTCCTTTCGAGCCTTCCGTGCGGCGTTCTTCGCATCGATGGCGCGCGCCCGTTCCTCGATCGACAGGACGACCGCCGGCCGTTCCCTGCCGAACGCCTTGAAGTAGCACTGTTCGATGAACTGCGGCAACGGCGCCTTCCATGGCTGCTGGTCGTGATTGGCGAGCTTGCCGAGCTTCTTCGGATTCATCCCGAGCTCGCGGGCCATCTGCACGTGGTCGTGCGACAGGTGAAAGCGCTTGCGCGCGTCGACCCAATCCTGGAGGCCCGGCGAGAGCTTCTTCGTTCCCATGTCCGTCATCCGTCTCCACGCCACTGACAGTACGCCTCGATCGACTCCGCGCCGGCTGGCTCCGGTGTGGGTAGCGGAAGATCGACGATGGGGAGCGTCTGCCGGAAGCGACCACGCGTGCAGGATGCAACAATCTGTTCGTCGTGGCTCAGTTCGACGCCCTTGACCGTCACTGCGACGCCAAGGACCGTCGTTTCGAACGGCACCACGAGGTTGTCAGTGATCATCGAGAGCCAGCCCATCGTCTGCTCCGACTCGTCGTGGCAGTCGACCGTCGCCTCCTCGATCATCACCGCGAGCCTGCGTTTGCTGATGCGGGTACGCCGGGGTTTCTCGCGCGCGTCCTGCTTGCGTGGCATGTCGGGCAGAGTGTCGTGAAGACGCCGCCGAAAGCAAGTGCGAGCTCGTCCCCAACCACGAACCGGCGCTTTCTGCGTCGGAGTTGGCGCGCGACCGAGGCGGACATCTACGGTGGATCGATCGCGTCCTTCGGGAAGTGGCGATGTCCTTCGAAGACGGTCAGCACATGAGCGACTACTCGGCCCGCCTCCGAATCGTCGCGCCCCTCACGAACGGCGTCGACGAACCGAGGCTCGTCTGTCATGCGATCGAACTCCTCTCGCTGCGCTCCCGTCGGTGCGCGGACCGTGACTCACGCAGGGCGAGGTAGTCCCACAACGCTCGCGAATGGCCATCGAACGTTCAATGACCTCGCCGTGGTGGATCACCCACTCGGCCGACGCGGCGAGCACGAAGTCGGCGTCCGCCTCGAACGTCGCGCGCCACGTGCCCTCGGCGGGCAGGCGGAAAAACAGCCGATCTTCCATGTCGAACTCGGGCGCGACCAAGGCGCTGCCATCGAGTCGGATGAGTCGGAGACTCCAGCTCGTCACCACCGACTCGACCCCCGCGGCATCGGTCAGCAGCAGGCGGATCCATGCACCGGTGGTGCGATGGACGACGTACTCGAAGGTGTTGGGAACACCGGCCTGCACGGTCACTCGGTCCGGGACGAGCGGGTCGAGCTCGGTTTCCCGGTCGGGATCGAGCAGCAGCTCGATCGCGCCGGCGGGCGCTCGGAAGACCCACGCCTCGCGCTCGCGATCCCACCGTGCGCCCGCATGGCTCGTCGGGCCCACATCGAGGCTCGGGACGCAGCTCCAGTAGAGCAGATCCGGATCGTCGAGGAGGCGGTGGTCGCTCTCGGCGAAGAGGCGGATGGCGACGTCGGCGGGATCGCCGACGGTGATCGCGACGTCGCGGCGGCCGTCCGGGCCGCTGTCGATGACGGTCACGAAGTTCGGGTTGTCGCAGCTGACCTCATAGCGGCCCGGCAGCACCAAGCCGGCGTCGAACTCATGAAGCTCGCCGTCAGCTCCGGCGCTCGCAAGCTCGGCAAGATTGAGCTCGAAGCGGTCCAGCGTCGTCGCGCCCTCGACTCGGAGCGGCTCGAACCGGAACCAGGCGTCGGGCGTGGTCCAAGCCCGCGACAAGCGGATCGTCCCGGCGAGCGGGACGCGAGCGCGTGAGTCGTCCGGACGCAGCTCGACGACGGCGTGCGTGGTGGCACCCGCGACCAGCTCGATCGTCGTGGCACCGAGTACCTCCGGCTCCCCGTACGCACGGCCGCGCTCGACACGAACATCGACGAGGCCGGGCGCGAGGTCCGAGAACGACGTGATCCCGCCGGGTGCGATTCGCTCCTGCAGGCGGATCGAATCGAACTGTCGACCACCGGCATCGCGGATGCGGATCCACGGCTGCGAAGCAATGCCGTCATCCGTGGTCCGTACCACCGGTGGGAGCGGCCGAACGGCGCCGATCACCTGGACTTCGAGCCCTGCCGCGGGACCCAGCACGACCTCGACCGGATCGCCCGATCGATAGTCGATCGACACGTTGGCCCAAGCACGGCCTTCCGCGTGCACCAGCAGGTTCTCGTACCAGGTCGGCAGGTCGTCGTCGTCGCGGACCGACAGCTCGACCGGGGAAGGCACGTCGCGAGCGCGGCAGATC
>CAYRQC010000132.1:0-4779 GCA_964426265.1 uncultured Phycisphaerales bacterium
CGCCGCGGCGCCCTGCGTGCCGGTCGTGTCGAACTGCAACGTCGCGCCGCGCAACGGCTCGCCGCGCACGAGCAGTGTGTAGGGCGGCACACCGTAGAGCTCGAGCGCGACGAAATCCCACTCCACGTTGAACGCATCGGCGCCGCCCACCGCGGTGCCGTCCAGCCGGACCGTCAATGTCGCGAGATCCTGCCACGTGAGCGTCGGCGCGCCGTCGATCGCCGTCCCCTTCGTGACCAGCGCGCTCACCTCGCGCCAATTCCCCTGATCGGGGTAGGCGAGCACCGGAATCGATCCGCCCGCCCCGCCGACGATCGGCACGATCGTGTTCCAAGTTTGTGAGCTGCTGCCCGGCGCGGCGAAGGTGCCGTCGTCCGATGCTTCGAATCGGTAGTAGTCATCCGTGATCGGCGCGCTCGTCCGGTAGCGCACCTTCGCCACCACTTGCGACAGGAGTCCGCGCGGCGTGGCATCGAAGCCGGCGAGCCGCAGCTCCTGGTTGCCGCCCGGAATCACCGCGCCGACGTCGTCCTCGACGAACGCCTTCGACTCGCCGCTCGCCCCGCCGCCCACATCATTCGCGATCGTGGCCAGCCGCGTCCCGATCTGCTGCACGAAACCGAAGTTGCGCGTCTCGCCGTCGGTGTCGCCGGTGACGCCGCCGAGCCCCTGCCACACCTTCTCCTCGTGCAGGTCGTAGCCGCGCTTCTTTGGATGGATCGTGTCGAGCCCGAAGAAGTCACAGATCAGGTTGTCTTCGCCGAGGATCTGCCCGGTCGCCGGATCCTGGTGCTCGTAGTCCGGCCAGATCTCGGCAATGGCGACGCGGCGCCGCTGCCCCCACGCGACATCGCGCAGCGCCTCGTTCCAGACCGGGCCCCACTCGTTGTGAAAGCCGTTGTTGCCGCCTTGGTTGTCGTAAACGGTGTTGAGGATGACGTCGGCGTCAGGCAGCTCGGTCAGCAGTGTCGACAGCAGCTCCTGGACGTTCTGGCGCGCGGCGACCAGGTTGGCCGCCGTCTTCGCGTGGTCGCCGTCATCCGCGAGGAAGTCGTTTCCGCCGATCGAAATCGTCACGAGCTGCGCGTTGGCCGTGATCGCGTCGAAGATCGTCCCGGTCGCCGTCGGATCGAGCAGGTCGCTCGTCTCGTAACCGAGCACCGCCTTCTTCTGCAGCTTCGCGGCTGCGGCGTGGTCGAGCTTGCTGTTGGTCAGCGGCGTCACGTAGTCGTTCTTGCCGCCGGGCGAGTCGCAGAGGTTGAAGCCGTAGGCGATCGAGTCGCCGAGCGCCACATGGACGAGCCTCACCCCCGGCGTCGAGACGCGCAGATTCCCGACGAGGTGATCGACGAGCCCTGGCCGCCGCCGGCCCTGTGGCCAATCGGGAATCGGATCGGGGTCGGCACCGAGCTCCTGGAACGCGAAACGCCAACTCGCGCTCGGCGAGAGCGCGAGCACGTACTGCGCGCCCGTGGTCACATTGAACAAGAAGCGCCCGTCGCTCGCGGTCGCGACGGTCTGATCGAAGCTCGCATCCTCACCAAGGAGAGTGACGGCGACACCCGGAAGCAGCGGCTCGCCGGCATCGTGAACTCCGTTGCGATTGACATCGTGGAACGCGGTCCCGTCGATGGTCTGGGCCGGGAGCCGCGCGCTGCCGAGAATGATGAGACCAACGACTCGTGCAAGCTGGTTCACGTGAGAGACCCTCGTCGATCAAGAATGGCGAAGCGGATGGATGGAATCATGACCCGCGAATGGGAAGAAGTGCAACGGCTCCATCCGTGAACCGATTCCGTCGCGGCGTGGACTGATCCTCGCTGATGAGCACTCCAACGCCCTCTTCTCCCGCGCCGATCTCTCGGATCTCGCCGCTCTCCCACGAGCAGCTCCTCGCCCACGCTGGCTGGGTGCGAGCGCTGGCACGGGCGCTCGTCACCGACGGTTCGCTCGCCGACGATGTCGAGCAGCAGTCGTGGGAGAGCGCGCTCGAGCGGCCGCCCCCGCACGACGGCGACCTGCGCGGCTGGTGGTACACGGTCGTGCGCAACGTCGCGCGGCGCCTCGGACGTGACGCCGCGACTCGCCGGCGCAACGAGCAGCGGCTGCCGCCGCGCGAACCCGCCGAATCGAGCGCGGACGCCGTCGCTCGCGCGCAGCTTCACCAACGGCTGGTCGCCGCGACGATCGCACTGGCCGATCCCTATCGAACCGCGATCCTGCTTCGCTTCTTCGACGAGCTGCCACCGCGCGTGATCGCGGCACGACTCGCGCTGCCGGTCGAGACGGTGCGCACGCAGGTGAAGCGCGGGCTCGAGCAGCTGCGTGTCGCGTTGGCGGCGAGCCAGCGCGACGCGGTCGACTGGCGCCCCGCGTTGACCTGTTTCGCCTGGCCGAGCTCGAGCGCTGGCGCCACCGCGGGCGCAGCCACCGTCGCAGCGACTGCCGCGATGACCCACTCGTCGGCCCTTCTTGGAGCCTTCACCTTGTCTGCACCGACGAAGGTCGTCGCCGCCCTCCTGATGCTCACTGCAACCGCGCTCACCAGTTGGAAGCTCTGGACGTCGACGCCCGCGGCGAACGAGATCGCGCTCCGACCAGCGCCGCTCGCCACTGCCGCGACGAGCAATCCCATGCCATCGGAACCGCCACCCGAGCCGGTCCGCGTTGCGGCATCGCCACCCGCCGTCGCAGTCGAGCCGACGCGAGAGAGCCTCCCACCACCAGCCTCCGCCTGGCTGATCGCGATCGACGGCATCGTGCGCGATCAACGCGGCAACGCGGTCGCTGACGCAACCGTGCTCGCGCTGGCCGAATTGGGCCCCGTCGAAGAGCTTTGCGCCAAGCTCCACCGCCTCGACCTTGCGGCCGACGACGAGCTGATCGCCACCAACACCACCCGCGTCACCAGTGATGCGGAAGGGCGATTCGAGCTCCGCGGGCTCGATGGCCGTCGCGACTGGCTCGCGGCGGCGATCCATCCGAGCTTCGGTTGCTGCTCGCCCCGCGAGGCCCGCGTCATCGGCCCCGCCGACCACACAACGATGGAGCTGGTGATCGGCACGCCGATCCGGCTGCACGGCACCGTGCACGACACGGCCGGGGCGCCGCTTCCCGCGGCGAAGGTCACCGTGATGTTCGGAATCGAGAACGGAGTCGAGAGTGGCTGGTACAGCGTGACCGCGCCGCTCGACCCGGCGGGCCGCTACGAGATCGAGCTGCCTCCTGGTGGATGGTTGACCGGCAACGCCACCTGCCCGCGCTTCAAGCGCGCGCCGTTCGAGCTCACCTACGACCCGCTCGACTGCGATCGCCGCGTCGACTTCACCCTCGAGCCGGCGAGCGGCTCCCATCTCGAAGGCACCCTCGTCGACACGAGCGGCGCACCCGCCCACGTCGCGGCCACCATCGCGGCTCGGCTCGCGGTGGACGAGCTCGATGCACTCGCACCGGATGGTCTCGCGATCGTCACCTCGCAGTGGCCGACGACCACCAGCCCGCAGGTGCTCACGGCGAAGCAGATCCAGGAGATCGGCACGCTCGACCTCGCGAACGACCGGTTCACCATCGACGTCGACGACGGCGATGGAGGCAGCGGACAGCTCTGGCTCGTCGCGCGACGGACGGTGATCGGCTGGGTCGAACGCGACGAGAAGAGGAGCGATCTCCCGACACCATTGCAGATCGTCGTCGACCCGACGCTGCTGCCGTCGAGCCGCGAGCTGGGGGAGATCCGCGTGCACGTCATCGACGCGGCAACTGGGGAGGCGCTGCTCGAACCGAACCTTGTTGCGTCGGTGTGGGATGTCCTGGCGCAGGCCCAGGCTTCATTCACGGCAACGACGCGCGCCAACAGCCGTCCGCGGATCGAGGCGGGGAGCGTCGTGTTTCGCGACCTTCCGTCGAGCGGGAGGTACCGCGTCGGCGCCAGCGCGACTGGATTCGTCGCTGACAACGCCCTCGTGACGCTCTCGCCGACGAACCCGAGGGCGGAGGTCACGATCCAGCTCGCGACCGGCGATGCCGTCGTCCATGGCACGATCCATGCACCCGAGGGAGTGCAGCCCGACTGCAGATGGCTTGGGTGGCGGCCTACCAACCCGGCGACCACGGCTGGCGACCGCTGGCAAGTGCGGGCGCCGTCGAACGCGACGCGCCGGGTCGCTTCACGCTACGCGATCTTCCACGAGGTCGACTGCTCCTCGTGGCGCATGTCGACCGCTGCGCACCCGCGTGGGTCGAGATCGACACCAGCGGAGCGACGCTCGACATCGAGATCGCCGTCGTGCGCGGTCGGAGAGTCTGGTTGCGAGCGCAACCCGACTTGCCGTTCGCGTCGCCAGAGCAAGCGATCACGACGATGCAGATCCTCGACGACTCCGGGCACTTCGTCGCGAACTGGATGCATCCCGGGACCTATCGGACGGTGGATCGCGGCAGCGCCTGGGCCGATCTGTTGCCCGGCAATTATCACGCGACACTCCTGGTCGCCGACTACGACGCCGGCACCGCCGACTTCTCCATCCCCGACGAACCGGACGCGAAGCCGCTGACGATCGACTTCCCGATCCGCCGTCGCGCACGCTGACGGTCTGATCGGTAGTCGGCACCGTGCAGGTGGTGGATCTGTGCCTGGCACCGATCAGGCGGGTGATCGGTGCCAGGCACAAACCCACCACCTTGCCAGCGTTAGCACACGTCAGTGGGGCAAGTCGGCGAGCCACTCTGCGCAGGTCGCCTCACTCGTCACGCCGATACCATCCGCGGGCGATCGAGGAG
>CAYRQC010000133.1:0-14270 GCA_964426265.1 uncultured Phycisphaerales bacterium
TTGCCAGTCTGGATTGATCTGCTCGCCTTGCTCGGCCGATTTGAGGTCGGGTGCTGTTTGCTCGCACGCGGCCAACGCTGCGGTGAGGAGCCCCGAAAGCGCGAATCGCCGTGAACGCCTGCCGTCGATTCTCATCGTCGATCCCCTTTCGACGTTCGGGCGGTGCTTGCTGTGACACGCCGCCGCCGCTGACAGAGTTTCATTTGCAGCCGAAGCGTACAAGCTCGCTTCGGCCTGGGAGTCTCTCGCTTTGAACGATGGAAACGAGTTCCAGCCGCGTGCCATGGATGGAGGAGGCCGTTTCTCCAAGTTCAAACGGCGGCGGCGCGGCCGAGGTCGCGGTCCGCGTCCGGGTGGCGGCTATGGCGCTCCGCCCCAAGGTGGCTTCGAAGGTGGACCGATCCCCGGTCCCCGTCCCTATCACGGCCCTGGTCCCGGTCCCGGGAACGGCGGCCCAGGCCACGGCGCGGCCGTGCACAGCGGCCCACCGCTTGGTCCAGCGTACGCCAGTCCAGGCGCTGCTCCGGCGTCGGATGCCATCCGCCGCGTCGACACCATCGGCGGTGGCGTGCTCGATCTCAATCCCGACGGCTACGGCTTCCTGCGCGCGATCGAACGTAACTTCGAGCCGAGCCCCGACGACCTCTTTGTGCCGACGGCGCTCGTTCGGCGCTACGGACTGCGGCTCGGTTCCTACGTCGAAGGGACGATCGGTCCTCCGCGTGGCCGCGGCGGCAACTTCGCGATCGAACGGGTCGATCGCGTCGACGGGCTCGATCCGGACGCCGCGATGCCGCGGCCGCACTACAAGACGCTGGTGTCGATCGATCCCGCCGACCAGTACATCATGGAGGACGGCTCGGGCGATCTCACGCTGCGCGCGATCGACCTGCTCTGTCCGATCGGCAAAGGGCAGCGCGCGCTGATCACGGCGTCACCGCGATCGGGCAAGACGATCATCCTCCAGAAGATCGCCAAGCGGATCATGGAGGGCTACCCCGACACCCATCTCATGGTGTTGCTGATCGACGAGCGACCCGAGGAGGCGACCGACTTCTCGCGCGCCATCACGCACGGCGAGGTGATCTTCTCCACCAACGACGAGCCGCCGAGCCACGGTGTGCGCGTCGCGGAGCTGGCGGCGGAGCGCGCCAAGCGGCTGCTCGAGAGCGGGCGCGACGTCTTCATCCTGCTCGACTCGCTCACGCGTCTGGGGCGCAACTACAACGCGGAGATGAAGTCGGGCGGCCGGACGATGTCGGGCGGGCTCGACTCGCGCACCATGGAGCGGCCGCGCGCGCTCTTCGGCTCGGCGCGCAACGTCGAGGGCGGCGGCTCGCTCACCATCTGCGCCACGGCGCTGGTCGAGACCGGCAGCCGCATGGACGAGGTGATCTTCGAGGAGTTCAAAGGCACCGGCAACATGGAGCTGGTCCTTGATCGCAAGCTCGCCGAGCGGCGCATCTTCCCGGCGATCGAGATCAACAAGTCGGGGACGCGGCGCGAGGAGCGGCTGATCAAGCCCGACGTGCTCGAGCGCATGTGGACGCTGCGCCGCGTGCTGAACAAGATGAACCCGATCGAGGGGATGGAGCTGCTGCTGGAGAAGCTCGAGAAGACCGAGAGCAACAACGAGTTCCTCGGGAAGTTCAAGATCGTCCCGGAGTGAGGAGCGGCGGAGCGGCCGACCGACACCTCGAAGGGATCGCGGCCATGGTCGGATCGCCACGCCGCGCGGTCGCGGCTGGCCTCGAGCCGTAGCCCGGAGGCCTCGTCGAGTGGCGCGAGCGTCCGGCTCTCGTCACCCTTCCCCCTGTGTGATCCCGCGACAGGGCCAGCACCCGGAGGTCTTCCGGGGAGCACGATTTTTCTCGTCATGCCCGCCCCGCGTCCCGGTTGGTACGGGAGCCATCGCGGAATCTGGTGCGCGCGACCCCCTGCACGGTGCAGGTCAGCGCACACAAGAGCACGGTGCGGAGGCAAGGAGTCCCGGATCATGAGAATTACACGACGCGGCCATCGTCGAATCGCGCTCGGTCTGTTGGGAGTCGGAGTGAGCTTGCTGTTGCAGCGGGAAGCGGCCGCGCAGGCCTACAGCGGGGAATGGCACGGGCAGCCACAACAAGTGAGTTCGGTGCCGAGATCGCCAACGCCGGCGATGTCGACGGCGACGGTGTCGACGACCTCATGGTGGGAGAGCCCTACTACTCTCTGACCGGAAACGGCCCATATGAAGGCCGCGTCTACATCATCAGCGGCGCCACCCAGGCGGTGATCCGAAGCCACTCCGGTAACGGCGGGGGGGACGTGCTCGCCGGCGCCGGTGACGCGAATCTCGATGGTTATGCCGACTACGCCATCGGTTCCCCGTCCTACAGCTCGAACGGTCACTTCTGGAACGGCGAGCTCGTGGTCTACAGCGGCGTCGACGGGAGCGTGCTCTGGACCATCGAGGGCGACGCGTGGGTGGAGCTACTCGGCTTCAGCGTCGCCGGCATCGATGACGTGGATGGCGATGGAAGGCGCGATCTGCTGGTCGGCAGCATCGGCAACGGCGACGTGAAGGTGTACAGCGCCGATGGCAGCGTGCTCAACACGCTGACGGGCCCGTGGGGCTCGCAGTTCGGGTACTCGCTCGCGGCCTGCGGCGATCTCGATGGTGACGGCGTTCGCGACTACCTGGTCGGCGCGCCCAGCTACAGCAGCACCTCACCGGCGCAGGACTATCGCGGCGCCGTCTACGTCTATTCCGCGAAGACGGCGACCTTGCTCTACGTCTTCGTCGGCGACTGGTACGACGGCATGGGTTTGACGGTCTCGAGCCTGGGCGACGTCAATGGAGACGGCGTTCCGGACCTGCTCGCGGGCAGTTCGAGCGCCTACGGAAACGGCACCTATTCGGGAATGATCCGCGTCGCGAGCGGCGCGGATGGCGCGACGATCCGGACGGTCTACGGCGACGCGCTGAATGATCGCCTCGGCTCATCGCTCGTCGGCATGGGCGACATGAACAGGGACGGCGTCGATGATTACGCCGCCGCGACCGTGGACGGTCCCTAACCGGCTCAGGGACGGGTCCGCGTCTACTCCGGCAGCAGCGGCGCCGTGATCCACGAGTGGCAGGGGACGACCACATTGACCGGCTCAAACGTTGACCTCGGCTCGGCGCTCGCCACGGGCGATTTCAATCTCGATGGCGACGCCGATCTGGTGATCGGCGATTCGCATTACTACTCGATCGACCCCATCACCCACACGTGGACGATCGTCGGCGGCGCGTTCCTCTACTTCGGTTGCCCGTCGTGGACCTTGAACTACGGCGGCGGTTGGCCGGGCAAGTGCTGCGTTCCGGGAATCATCGCGCTCGACCCACCGGTGCCGGGTCAGTCGATCTCGGTCCAGATCGACAACTCGCTGGGAGCGGCGACCCTGGGTGTCGTCCTCATCGGCGTCGAACCGCTGAGCATCCCGAAGAGGAACAGCGGGACGATCCTGGTGAACCCGGCGATCACCTTGGTCCTGCCGATCGACGCCAGCGGCGAGACCCTCACGGATGACCTGCCGGATGAGCCCGAGTTCTACTTCCTCGACATCTACGTGCAGGTGCTGGAGCTCGACGCCTACGCGAGCAAGGGGTTGTCGTTCACGCCGGGTTTGCAGCTCCACTGCGGCTTCGATCTGCGGTGAACCGCAAGGGAGCGGGACGGGGATCGCGAGCCATGCCGGCGTCAGTGTGACGATGGAGCGTCGAGGTCTCGATCACGGGTCGAAGGCGGATCTGCGCGAGCGGATCCGCCTTCGACCATTGCCTCGACTTCGTGAAGGAGTGCCAAGAGAGCCTTCGGCACGCGGGCGGGATCGGCGGCGCGCGCGCGCAGCGTGGCGAGGGCGGCGCGCGCCTCCTCACGATGCCCGAGCCGTTCCTGCGCCATCGCGAGGAAGGCGAGGGTCTGGAAGTAGTCGTTCCCGCCGCCGCGGCCGCCGTCGCCGTCGGGAACGAGCACTTCGGGGCGCGCCAGCGTGGTGACACACAGCTCGTCGAGGCCGAGCCGGAACTGCGCGACGCCGACGGCGCGCTCGAAGTCGCCGACGCCGGGCACCATGCGACAGGACTGCTCGGCGCGTCGCAGCGCGAGCCGGTAGTCGGCCTCACTGCGACCCGGCGTGCAGGCAATCGCCCAGCTCGCGCGCGCAAGCTCGATCGGGTGGTCGCGCAGCTCGCGTGCGATCGTCAACGCCGAGTCCCGCACGCCTTCGCCGAGGTCGGCGATGCGCACGCCCGCGACGACCTCCTCGGCGAGCGCGCACTTCTCCTCGAGCGCGCGCACGATCTCCTTCGCCTCCCGCCACGCGGAGGGATCCCCGACCTCGAAGGCAATGTGCTCGTCCGCGGTGAGCTCGCGCGGTTTCGCGGCGAGCGCCGCGGCGAGCGGATCGATCGGCCAGGTGCGCACATCGCCATCGATCGACGCGGTCACGAGCGTCGTGCCGTCGGGCAGGAAGCCGCTGTACGGGACGATCTCCTCGTGACCGGCGAGCGTCGCGAGGAGCTCTCCCGTCGCCGCCTCCCACAGTCGGACCTCGGCGTCATCGTTGCTCGTGGCCACGCGGCTCCCGTCGGGGCTGAAGGTCGCGGAATGGACCGTGCCGCCTCGTCCGCGAAGCTGCTGGACGATCTGGTTGGTGGCGAGGTCGCAGATCGACGCCGTCGGTTTACCGGCCAGGAGAATCACGACGCGCCGGCCGTCCGGGCTGAAGCGAACCGCCCGCGCATCGCTCGAGCCGAGGTCGAGCTTCATGAGTTCGACCCCGGTGGTCGCGTCCCACACGGTGGTCGTCCCGTCGGCCGTCACCGTCGCGACGCGCGCTCCATCGGCGGAGAACTCGCCGCGCAGCATGGTTCCATGGTGGCCCGCGAGCGTCAGGAGCACCCGCCCCGACTTCCAGTCCCACACGCGCGCGGTTTCGTCCTGGCTCAGCGTGAGCACGCGCGCTCCGGTCGCATCGAAAACGGCCCAAGTCAACAGCTCACGATGCCCTTCCAACACCGAGAGCGTGACGCCGGTGACCGCGTCCCACACGCGCGCGGTCTGGTCGTCGGAGCCCGTGACGGCGCACGCTCCGTCCGGGCTGAACGCCGCGCTGTGGACCCGCCCGTCATGGCCCGCGAGCGTGAGCTCGAGCCGGCGTGTTTGCGTGTCCCAGATCTTCGCGGTCCCGTCGCGAGAGGCGGTGACGAAGCGTGTCCCGTCCTTGCTGACCGAGATGTTCTGCACTTTGTCCCGGTGCCCTTCCCATTCCACCTGCAGCGCGGCTCGCGGGACCGACCAGATCCTCGCCGTGTCGCCCGCCGTGACGACGCGCCGCCCGTCGGAACTGAAATCGCCCGACACGATCGGTCCCGCGTGGCCGCGCAACACGTCGAACTCCTTTCCGTTGATCGTGCTCCAGAGATGCGCCGTCGCATCGTCGCCACCGGAAAGCACCAGCGATCCGTCCGGGCTGAAGCGCGCGAATCGCACGATCCGACGCTGTCCATGCCAGGTGAAGAGCCGCTCGCCCGACACCGCATTCCAGAGCCCCAAGGTGTGGTCCCACGACGAAGTGAGCAGGCGCGTGCCGTCGGGACTCCAGTCGATCGTCGCCACGGCATCGAGGTGCTGCAGCGGCGGGACGAGCTCGCGTCCGCTCGCAACCTCGAACACTCGCGCGGCGCGTGCCCTTCCGCACAGCGCGACGCGATCACCGGTCGGACTGAAGCGCGCGCACCACACCGGATCGCCGAGCTCGAAGCGCTGGACGCACTCGCCGCTATCAGCGTCGAAGATCCGGGCCGACCCGTCTTCCGACGCCGCGACGATCGATCGTCCGTCGCGGCTGAAGCGCGCGTCGGTCACTTCGCCGCCGGCGCCCGTGAGCGTGTGCAGCAATCGTCCATCGACCGCGTCCCAGATCCTGGCCGTCGCATCCGCGGACCAGGTCAGGATGCGCTGGCCGCCGCTGTCGAACGCGGCACCGTGCAGGGCGCCGCGATGGCCGCGCAGGACACAGAGACAAGTGCCGGCCGCGACGTCCCACACCCGCGCCTGCCCGTCCGCCGAAGCGGTGACCAGGCGGTTGCCATCGGGGCTGAAGGTGATCGAGCGCACGGCGTCGCCGTGACCGAAGAGGATCCGGCGCTCCATTCCGCGTTGGGCGTCCCACACGATCCCGGTCCCGTCCCGCGAGCAGGTCGCGACGCACGTTCCGTCCGGACTGAAGGCGGCTTGCTCGACGGCGCCGCCATGGCCGACCAGTGTGTGTTCTTCGTGGCAGGCTGCGAGCGCGGCGTAGAGCGCGTCGTTCGCGACGCAGCCCGGCTGGCGCTCGGCGCCTTCGATCGCGATCAGCAGGGCGAGGCCCGGATCGGTGGCGAGCAGTGCCGTGGATTGGCCCGAGAGTCGCAGGCCGTCCGCGCGCCGATACGCCTTGTCGACGCGCAAGCGTGCCGCGCGTTCCATCCATCCGAACGTCGTCGGCGCGCCGATCAGCAACAGCGAACCGAGCGCAATCCCGACTCGGAGCGCGGGATGACGCTGCCCCCAGCGCCGCGCGCGCAGCGCGACCCCGGGCCGCCGCGCCTCGATCGGACGATGGTGCAGCACGTTCGCGAGATCGCGCGCAAAGTCGGCCGCGGAGGCGTAGCGCCGCGACGGCTCGCGCTCCATCGCCGTGAGGCAGACGGTCTCCGCGTCCCACGAGACCGACCGGTTCAGCGCCCGCACGCTGTCGGGACGTCCGATCTCGATCGTGCGCATCAGCCCCTCGGCGCTCGAATCCGCATAGGGCGCGCGCATCGTGAGCATCTCGTAGAGCGTCACGCCAAGTGCATAGAGATCGGTCCGCGCGTCGATGCGGTCCCCGTTGCCGCTCCATTGTTCCGGCGCGAGATAGGGCAACGAGCCGAGCCGCGCGCCGGAGCGCGTGAGCCGGCTCGCGCCCGTCGTGCTCGCGAGCCCGAAGTCGAGCACCATCGCCCGCCCCGCGCGCGTCACCATCACGTTCGACGGCTTGAGGTCGCGATGGAGCACGCCGCGCCGGTGCACGTGCTCGAGCGCCTCCGCGACCTGGAGGACGATCCGGAAGCACGTCTCCGCCCACGTGCCGTCGAACACGAACGCGGCACTCGCGTCGCCGGCCGGACCGTCGGCTGGCTCGGCGCGGGCGGCGATGGCGCGCGCCATGTCGCGACCCGCGAGACCGGAGGCGTCCGCGCCCGCGAGCGCCGCGAGCACGTCCGCCAGCGTCGCGCCCGAGACCTTCTCCATCGCGAAGTAGGGGATCCCCGCCTCTTCGCCGACCGCGTGGATCGGCACGACACCGGGATGTTGCAGACGCGCGATCGCGTCGACCTCGCGGCGGAAGCGTTCGCGCGCCCCCGCGAACCAGAGCTGGTCCGGGCGGACGAGCTTCAGCGCCACCTCGCGCTGGAGCGACTCCTGCAGCGCCAGGTAGACCACGCCCATCCCGCCCTCCCCGAGCTTGCGCAGCAGCCGGAAGTCGCCGAGCTTCTCGGGCATCGCGTCGGGCACCGCACTCGATTCGGAAACCTCCGGCCGCACGAGCAGCCCCGAGCGTTCGAGCAGGTCGAGGCGCTGCCGGATGGCGGCGGCGTGCTGCGGATGCTCGCGACAGACCGCTTCGGCCGCGTCCGCATCGTTTCGCTCCAGGCGATCGAGGCAGAGCGCGACGAGCTCGCGCACGCGATCGGCTTCGGACGCGCTCATCGCATCAGCTCGCGGCGCGGTCGGCCCGCGCGACGTGGTCGGCGAGCTCGGCGAGGGCGCGGTGCAGGAGCTGCCGCACGGCATCCTCCGAGCGCTGCATCTGCTCGCCGATCTCGCGCGCCGAGAGGCCCACCAGTCACGACAGCAGGATGACCTCGCGGCGCTCCTCGGAAAGGAGCTCGAGGGCGTTCTCGATGCGCTCGAGCTCCTCGCGCGCGATCAACTGCCGGCTCGGCGTCACGATGGATCGGCAGGCCGCAAGCATGGTCGGATCGACCGCGGTTCCGCCGTCGACCCCGGCCGTCAGCGGAACTTCTCGGCGCACGTCGCGTTTCTCCGCGACCCAGTGCTCGTGGCGATGGGCGATCTTGCGCAGCGCCGTCGTGTAGAGCCACTTCTTGAACTGCACTTCGCCGCGGTACTGGTAGCGGTCGACGTGCTCGAGGATCTCCCGGCACACCGACTGGGCGAGGTCCGACGACGACTCTTTCGCCAGCAGGACCTTCCCGGCACGCAGCCGCAGGTACGCGCGCAGACCCGGCAGGAAGCGTTCGAGCAACAGCGCCACAGCGTCGAGATCACCGCGCGATGCACGCTCAACCCACGCTTGCGGAACTTCGGGAATGCGATCCACGGGCGCGTTCTACCACGCCGTTTCGACCACGAGGAGCTGTCAAGAACTCGCGGAGTGTTCCGAGACCGCGATGGGTCCGCGATCCAGGACGACCGCGCGACTGCATCGGGTCGCGCGGCCGGAGCTGTTCTGGCGCGCGCCGGGGCGGCGTACCGGGGATGCGTATTGCGGGAACGGCGGGAACGCCGTCCCGTTGGGGGTGAAAATCGAGTCGTTCCGCGCTGATCTGCGCAGCCTCTTCGTCGAAACGCAGCTCGCTCGGCCAACGCCCTGTTCCATCAAGGCAGCGGTCGCTGAGGAAGGTGGGTTCCTGGCCACGGTCCCGTCAAAGTCGCCCGGAACCGATTGCTCGGCTCCCGATCCATGCCGGCCATGGCCGGCCAGCGGGTCCGAATCCCATCGAAATCCGACGCAACTCGGCCCAGGACGTTGAATTTCGGGTCGAAAGTACGAGCGCGGTGACGGCAGGTCCAAGGCATGGCCGATGCCATACCGATCTGCCGAGTGATCTGCGGGAGTCCGGATCTTACAGGCCGATCAAGCGCATGGCCTTGGAGGCGTGGTGTGCGAGATGCCGGAGCGCCTTTGCGATATTGGTAGCTCCCGCGATGCGGAGCAGCGTGATGACGGTATTGCGAAGAGACGCCATGGCTTGAGCGGCGGCGCCTTTGCGCACCTGGCTCCGATCTTCATCGAAGGTCACGTCGCGGACCCAATGCAGCTTGTTTTCGATGCACCAGTGCCCTCGGTTGAGTCGGAGGAGTGTGGCAGGCCGCACTTTGCTGGCGGATAAGCTGGTGACTCCATAGCTGAGCTCTCGGCGTTCGTTGCTGCCGTTCAGCTTGGACACCACCCGTTGGATGACAAAGACCTGTTCCACATGGGGAAACTCGAGATAGTGATTGAGTTCCTGGCTGGTCCAGATCCGCCGGGTCTCCAATCGACCGTGACCTTTATTGGTCGTTTCGTTCTGAGGGGGGAAAAGACTCGAGATGCAGGTCCTCGATGTCACGCTTCAGGGTCGGCTGGTTGTCCTTGACCGTGAACAGGAAATCCGCCTTCTTCTCTTCCACGAGGTAGGTGGCGATCTCTTTCTGGGTGAACATGGCGTCGCCGGTGATCACCGCCCCTTCCACGTTGACCGCGGCGAGCAAGGGTGCAACGCTCTTGATCTCGTTGGTCTTGTCCGCGACCCTGGTTTGCGACACGACATAGCCTTCGCCATGGACGACCGCTTCCACCACGTGAACCGCCGGCGTCGCTCCGTCGCGACTGCCACGGATCGTCTTGCCGTCGATGGCGACCCCCGTGCCCGCCAGTGTCGTCTGCTGAGCGGCCCACTGCGCCAGAATCTGGTCCATCTGCCCAGCGTCCAACTTGCCCAGGGTCCGTCGAATGGTCGCCTCGCTGGGAGCATGCCCGCCTGGGCAACCGAATCGCCGGCGCTCTTCTTCGGGTAGCTCCTCGACCCACTGAGCGATGGCTTCCAGGCTCCGAGCGCCACAAGCGTTGGCCGCCATGGCAATCGACAAGATCGAGACCAGGGAATGCCGGGTGCCTCTCCGGTCGCGAGGATCTCGCACCTGACGCAGGAAGTCGATGAGTGCACCGTCGTGTTCCAAGGGGAGGTTCTGGACGTTGAACATGCGCGTTGGAGCCTCCACGCTGGCGTCTCCCGCATCGGGTGCGTCGCACAAGCGCCGAATGACGTTGCGGACCAGCGGGTAGACGAACACGGTCTTCGGCTGGTGATTGCGCCAATAGGTCAGGCCACTGCGCGACCAACCACGGGTTTCACCCAGGGAAACCCAGTTGCTCGCGCGATAACACGTGCCGCGGAAACGCGACGTGTCGACGAAGGTCTCCGCGAGAAACACGGGGTGGCCGTAGGTCGCCTGCCAATCGGCATTCAGGCGACGAAGATTGGCGGCCAGAACACTGGAAGCAAGATGGGGACGTGATCCAGCCGGGAGCATTAGGAAACGGACGTTGTTCACTACCCGATGCAGTCCCTGTCGTTTTGCTACCGCGTCCCACCCGATCCAGCGGTCGCGCACCTGATTGTGAAGGGTCGCGGATGCCCAACCCAACACGGCGACCGGCCGTTGCTGATCAAAGGCCACGTACCGGATCGATTCACCAATCAGGGGGCGGTCCCCCAGGTAGTGATGCTCCCGCAGGCACCCGCGCCAGGCGGCCGGCTCTCCCGGAAGAATCGGGCGCACCCAAACCGCGGGTCCGGCCGGCTCCGGAGGCGTGAATGGCGGCGGTGTAGTTTCCCGCAGCGACTCTCCCCGCCCGCCATCCGCGAGAGCGTCCCGGTGAGCACCGCGCGGACGGTCTCGGTTGCGGGAAGCGGGGAGTCGGAGGATCCCACGGCGCTCCAGTCCAGCCAGGAGCGTGAGGCAAGAACGGATGGCAAGCTCCCCGCTTCGGCGACGCCACCCGAAGACGGCGCAGACCTTTTGTGCCAGTGCTTGCCGCTTGAGCTTCCGATGCTCACGCACCACGCGTCGAATCGCCGCGAGGGCCGTCGGTCCAAGGACCCGGCCTCGGTACACGATCCCCCGTACGAGCTGCCGTGGACGCCCGTCGTCGCCACCTGCCATGGGCTTCAGGATGCCATGCAGGTCAACTCGGCGCCAGCCCCTCCGCCTAAGTTTCTTGCGGATCGAGCCTTACGCGAACATGCCGGGGCCCTGGCCGGACCCCTGGGCGATGCGGGATGTTCTTGGTATTGGGATCGATTCGAGGTTGCTGGTCGAGGCCGGTGACCTCGATTGAACGCCTCGACTTACATCAGGAGAGACAGCATGCGATCGCCCCGACTCACCAATGATTTCAAACGAGCGGCGCTTGCGGTGTCACTGCTGACGGCAGTCGCGGCCGCGCAGGAGACCACGCGCGTCAGCGTGGCTTCGCGCGTGGAAGCGAACGGGCACTCCTTCTCCCCTTCGATCTCTGCAGACGGGAAGATCGTGGCGTTCGAGAGCTCAGCCTCGAACCTCGTCGCGGGCGACACGAACGGATTCGTCGATGTGTTCTTCCTCGACCGCTCGACGGGGATCACCGAACGCGTCAGCGTGGACGCGCGGGGCACGGAAGGAGATTCCGACAGCTATTCACCGTCAATTTCCAGGGACGGGCGGAGCGTGGCGTTCGTGAGCGCCGCCTCGAACCTCGTCGCCGGCGACACCAACGGCCAGGTTGACGTCTTCGTCTACGACCGCTCGACGCGTAGCACCGAACGCGTCAGCGTGGACTCGGACAGCTTGGAAGCGAACCTCGACAGTTACTCACCTTCGATCTCTGCGGACGGGCAGATCGTGGCGTTCTTGAGCAACGCCTCGAACCTCGTCGGCGGCGACTTTAACTCGTTGATCGACGTGTTCGTCCGCGACCGCTCGACGCGGAACACCGAACGCGTCAGCGTGGACTCGTCGGACGCGGAGGCGAACGACATCAGCTTCGGACCGTCGATCTCGGCGGACGGGCAGATCGTGGCATTCGGGAGCTACGCCTCGAACCTCGTCGGGCATGACCGGAACGGGGACTCCGACGTCTTCGTCCACGACCGCAGGACGGGGAGCACCGAACGCGTCAGCGTGGACTCGGCGGGTGTGGAAGGGGACTTCGCCAGCAGCGCGTTCGCCTCACCTTCGATCTCTTCCGACGGGCAGATCGTCGCGTTCCAGAGCTACGCCACCAACCTCGTCGCCGGCGACACCAACAACGGTGACGTCTTCGTCCACGAACGCTCGACGGGGAAGACCGAACGCGTCAGCGTGGGCTTTGCGGGAGCGGAAGGGGACGGCGACAGCTTTGCACCTTCGATCTCTGCCGACGGACAGGTCGTGGCGTTCCAGAGCGACGCCTCGAATCTCGTCGGCGACGACGTTGGATTGTCCAGAGACGTCTTCGTCCACGTCCGCTCGACGGGAAGCACCGAACGCGTCAGCGAGGACTCGTCGGGTGCGGGTGGGAACGGCAATTCCGAAGAGCCTTCGATCTCTGCCAACGGCCAGATCGTGGCGTTCTTCAGCAACGCCTCGAACCTCGTCGGCGGCGACACGAACAACTTCGTCGACATCTTCGTCCACGACCGCAGGACGGGGAACACCGAACGCGTCAGCGTGGACCCGGCGGGCGCGGAGGGGAACAGCGACTCCGGCGCCTTTAATGGCCACGATACAGCCATCTCTGCCGACGGGCAGATCGTGGCTTTCTCCAGTTTCGCCTCGAACCTCTTCGCCTACGACCCATACAACCACGAAGACATTTTCGTCCACGACCGCTCGACGGGGATCACCGAATCCACCAGCTTCGGTGGTGACGGTCAATCCTTCTCGCCTTCGATCTCTGCAGACGGGCAGTTCGTGGCGTTCACCAGCAGCTCCACGAACTTCGGCGTCGACACGAACCATTCCGACGACGTCTTTGTCTGGAACCGCTCCACCGGGGTCCTCGAGCGCGTCAGCGTGAGCTCGTCGGGCGCGCAAGCGTTTTATGGCGGCAGCGGTCCTTCGATCTCAGCCGATGGGCAGATCGTGGCGTTCGAGAGCTTCTCCCCTGACCTCGTCGCCGGCGACACGGAAGAAACCACTATTGACATCTACGTCCACGACCGCTCGACGGGGATCACCGAACGGGTCAGCGTGGACTCGTCGGGCGCGGAAGCGAACAGCTACTCCGACAATGCTTCGATCTCTGCAGACGGGCAGGTCGTGGCGTTCGTGAGCTACGCCTCGAACCTCGTCGCCGGCGACACGGGCGACTTCGCTGACATCTTCGTCCACGACCGCTCGACGGGGATCACCGAGCGCGTCAACGTGGACTCGTCGGGCGCGGAAGCGAACTTCCCCTCCATCTCGGTCTCGATCTCTGCAGACGGGCAGATCGTGGCGTTCACGAGCGAAGCCTCGAACCTTGTCGCCGGCGACACGAACGGCGCGTACGACGTGTTCGTCCATGATCGCTCGACGGGGATCACCGAACGCGTCAGCGTGGACTCATCGGGCGCGCAGGGGGACAACAGCAGCTCCAGTCCGTCGATCTCCGCGGACGGACGATTCGTGGCGTTTTCCAGCGCCAGCTCGAACCTCGGCGGCGGCAAGGCCACTAACTTCCGCGACATCTTCGTCCACGACCGCAAGACGGGGATCACCGAACGCGTCAACGTGGACTCGTCGGGCGCGGAAGCGAACGACGACTCCCAATCCGCGGCGATCTCTGCGGACGGGGAGATCGTGGTGTTCTCCAGCTGGGCCTCGAACCTCGTCGCCGGCGACACGAACAATAGCTTCGACGTCTTCGTCCACGACCGCTGCAGCGACCCCGACGCCACCTGGTCCAACTACGGCACCGGCTTTCCCGGCAAGAACGGCGTGCCGTCCTTCACGTCGCGCTCGGACCCGGTGCTCGGAACGACGCTCACGCTCGATCTGGCCAACTCCGGCGTCCATGACAGCATCGCACTCGTCCTGGTCGGCTACTCCGAGGCGAGGAACCCGAGCCGCAAGGGCGGCGACGTGCTCGTCGTGATCGATTTCTGCGTCCTGCTTCCGCTTCCGGATCGCGGGCTGACGATCCCGTACGACATTCCTGATGACGGAGCACTTTGCGGCTTGGAGATCTTCATACAGGCGCTGGAGATCGATCCGGGAGCTGCGAAAGGAGTCTCCTTCACCGCGGGGCTGAAGCTCGTCCACGGGCACTGAGAGTGTGAGCAGAAATCCCTCCCGTCGCCAGGCTCGCGGCGCATCCCGCCCGGCTGCGTTGCTCGTCGGTTGCGTACCGCGAGGTACGCGCCCTCCTCGCGCCTTGCCGGGCGGGCGCGGCGCTTCGCCTAGCTCGGTCCGGGATTCCTGCTC
>CAYRQC010000134.1:0-10128 GCA_964426265.1 uncultured Phycisphaerales bacterium
GTCGAGCCGGTGGCTGCACCGCGCAGCGGTGGAGCTGCAAGTTCCCATCACGTTTGCCGCGATCACGCTCGGCATGGTCGCCACGGTCGCGCTCCCGGCAGTCAGCGTCGCCGGCGTTGCCGATCCCATCGATCTGCTGCAGGCGCCTCCACGTGACGCCACGAAGTTCGACTTCCCGGTGCGACATCGCCTTGGTCCGGTGATCCCCGGGCTCGGACAGGGTGCCGTGCCGCAAGGTCTGCCGCAATCGAGCCCCGCTGACCGCGGTTGCGGACGCCAAGAGTGTCGACACTCTTCGCCTCGACTCGACCGTGCTGCTGTCCGAGTCGGCCGCAGCCACGTTGACCTGTCACGAACGGGTGCTGTGGGTCGGAGAGTTCGTCGAAGAGACGAAGGGGACGAAATCGCCTCACTACCTGCTCGATCGGACTGGCCAAGGCCGATCCGCGTGGGTGTCGGGATACAAGTTGAACCAGGACGACGCGATCGAGCGCGCCGCAGCGGGCGACAGCGGCGTGCTGACCCCCGACTTCGTGCTGTCCGTCCGCGACCAGCTCCAGGGGCTGGCGTTCGAACGCAGTCAGATCGTCCTCAGCACGTCCTATGGCCGTGACAAACGCAGTCGACTCACCTGGTTCAAGTGTCCGACGATGAGCTCGACCTCGAAACCGGACACCGTGGCAACCGCGAGCACGGGCGCAAAGGTTCCGGTGTGGTTTCTCGACCCCGAGAATCGTGCGGAAGATCTGGACTATCCACCGATGAGCGAGGGGATCGCCGTCGTTGGCACCAGTCTCGGGGTGATCTGCGAGTCCGGAGCGCAGAAGTACCAGAAGGGGGGCAAGGGCCCGCTCGATTACGTGGTGTTTCTCCGCTGAGCTACTTCGCGGAGGTCACCGCCGGCTCATCACCCGGATCGCCGGTGAGGATCCACCCGGCCCAGTCGGCGAGCCGTGCCCCGTGGCCGCGCAGCACGCACTTCGCCTCCCACAAGGCGACGGCCTTCGGTTTCTTCTCGATCCACAAGCGGCGATAGAAGTCGGTCATCAGCTCGCACGTTCGTTCGTCGTCGACTTTCCACAACGAGGTGATCGCCGTCTTCGCGCCGGCCATGTGCAGCGCCTTCTGGAGCGAGTGGATGCCGAGGCCGGCGTGGCGGATGCCGACACTGGTCTCGCAAGCCGACAGGACCGCCAGCTCACAGCTCGACAGATCGAGGCCGGCAAGCTCCTCGGCGGTGAGGATGCCGGGAACGCGGCCGAGCGCATCACGGCCCAGGTTGGCGCCGGCGAGGGCGAGACCACACAGGGTCATGGGAGACATGCCGCTGACGTGCTCTTCGAGCGACTGGGCTCGCCAGTCGCGATGCTGATTCGCGGCGTCCTCGAGCTCGCCGAGCCACTTCACGTTCGCGGTGCTGAAGTAGCCGTGGGTGGCGATGTGGAGCCAGCGCGCCCGCGAGGCAGCTTGCAGCAAGGCGCCCTTCGAAGCCGCCACGCCATGGAGCACGATCGGGATCGAGTGGTCCGCCGACTGCCATGTCTTCGCAATCGCGTCGATCTCCGACTGCGTGCCGCGCAGGGGGTCGAACGCGATGGCGGTCCGCCCGGCTGGTCCGCGAGCGATCGGTGGACTCACGTACGCAAGGTCACCGGGAGCGGGCGGAAGCGCTGGGGTGAGCGGCTCCGCGTCGAAGTCGATCCCACCGAGCGCGACGAAGGTCGGGCATGACTCTGATGCGGGCATCGTGGACGCGGGTTCCGTGCTGGTGACGTCCGTCGTCCGGGATCGCGACACGAGCCGCGAGAACGAGACGTCGTGGCGGATTCGCAACTGGTCGCCCACGACGCGCCCGTCCCCGATCGGCAGCGCCTCGATCGGTGTCAGGAGCAGCGCACCGTCGAGACAGAGGTAGAGACAGGACGGGCTCCCCGCCGCCGCGACGATCGGGTCGAGGACCTGTGCGCGGATGCGCTCCCCGATCGATCGCAGGTGATCGGCTTCCATCTTCAGAGGCTTCGACTCGATCTCCAGGCTGGTCGCGCCGCGTCGGGGTCGAGTCGACGCCTCGGCGAGCGGTGCTCCGATCGCGGCCCGCCACTCCTCGATCGAGGTCTCGAGCTGGTCGAGATCACCAAGATCGACGCGCTGGACCTCCGCGTCCCGCGTCACCACGAAGGCCACCAGCTCGCGCCGGTCGATGAAGTCACTCGCGGGATCGTCATTCATCGGAACCCAGCGCGTGTAGATCCGCAGCCCGGCCGCGGCGGCGCCCTCCGGCAGTGCTCGCGCCACCGCTTGCGCATCGACGTCGGGTGGCGTCGCGCCCCATTCCACCAACGCCTGATTGAGCTTCCGTTCGGCGCGATCACGCGCCCGGACCGCAGTCGCGAGCTCGTCGCGCGCGCTCGCTCGCTCGGCGAGCAGCTCGCCATCGCCCGCCGCGGTCGAGGACGTGACCGCGAGGCCCGCCACCTGATCGGCAACCTCCTCGCGCGCCACGAAGACCGACCGACGCAACGGTTCGAGCCGCTCCTGCACGTCGGCGGCGAGCGCGGGTCGTGGGCCGCGATCCCCGATGGTGCGCTCCCGCTCGATCCACTCGAACAGGGGTGCATCGAAGGCGTGGGGCGCCGTTGTCCAGCCAGCCATGCTGAGCACCGTCCAGAGGCTGCGCTCGGCGGCGAGCGTGGTCTGCTCCCGCGCGCGTGCGGCGTCGCCGAGCTGCGCTTGCTGCACTCCGATCGCCGCACCAACGAGCGCGCGCAGCGTTGACGTCAGCGCCGCGGTCGACCCCATCTGCGCGTGGATCCAAGCCGTGATATCGCGGATGCGTTGCAGGTCGGGATGGCCGTCCGGAAGGGTCGGCTCGCCGACGGCCAGCGCTTTCTCGGCGAGTGCCGCGGCGCCGCGCAGCTCGCCCATTCGCCGCAACGTCACGGCGAGATTCAGCCGCGCGTTGTTCACTTCGGGGTGATCGTCGGGAAGCGTGCGTGTGAGCACGTCCAGCGCGAGCTCGTCCAGTGCTCGCGCTCCGACGAGGTCCCCTTCCGCGGTCAGGATCGTGGCGAGGTTCTGGCGAGCCGTCAGCAGGTCAGGATGCGTCGGTGGCAGCGTCCGTTCCCGGCTCGCGATCACCGCCTCCAGGAGCCGCCGGGCGCCAGCGACGTCCCGTTGCGCCTGCAGGATCGTCGCCAAGTTCAGCCGCGCGACCTGCGCGACCGGATGATCCGGGGGAAGGGTCTGCTCGTACACCGCCAGCACCTTTTCCAGGAGTGCGCGGGCTCCCGCCTGGTCGCCCTGTCGGCTCATCGTCGTGGCGAGGTTCGCGCGTTCGAACTGCAGACGGGGGTCGTCGTCGGGCAACACCTTTTCGAGGACCGCAAGCACCGCGTCGAAGAGCGCGCGCGATCCGGACAGATCTCCCTGCTCGCCCAGGACGACGGCGACGCTCTCACGCGCGTCCGCCAGACGAAGGTCGTCCGCCGCCAACGTCCGTTCGGCGATCGCCAGCACCTTGTCGTGCAACGCACGTGCGGCCGCGAGCTCTCCCAGATCTTCGAGGATCACCGCCAGGCCGTGCCGCGCGCGCTCCAGGTCCTGGTTGGCGTCGGGGACCAGTGGTTCGAGTGAGGTCAGCGTGCCCTCGGTCAGGTCGCGCGCCTCCTCGAAGTCGCCGTGAACCTCGAGCGCGGCCGCCAGTGCGATCCGTGCGTTCAGCAGCGCGAGATGGTGCTCCGGCAGCGTCCGTTCCAGGAACGCGAGCCAAGTCCGCCGCCGCTCGAGACATCCCGCGACGTCGCCGAGATCCTGCGCGAGATTCGCGACCTGATTGTGCAGATCGGCGACCAGGGCCGAATCGGGAGCAGCGAGCCGCGTGACGAGTGTGGTGATCACCCGCAGCCCATCCTGCGCGGCATCGAACCTCCCGCCCTGCAGGTCGGCGACCGCTTCCGTACGAGCGTGCTCCTCTTCTTCGAGTGCGGCGCCGAGCCTCAGCAGCTCGGCCTCGATGGTGGGCCTGCTCCCGACGTCGGCGAGCGCCTGCAATCTTCGGAGCGCCGCGGACGCGCCTTCGTCGTCGTGACACCAACGGGCGCGATACCACGCGCACTCCTGATGGGCGCGGGCAGCCAGGTTCGGCTCCGGCGGCTGT
Source organism: uncultured Phycisphaerales bacterium (assembly GCA_964426265.1). GTDB lineage: Bacteria > Planctomycetota > B15-G4 > B15-G4 > SIAN01 > SIAN01. The sequence continues at coordinate 4,157 of CAYRQC010000134.1, forward strand.
GGGTCGAGCTCGCCGCGCAACACACACACCACCGCCTCGCCGCGCGCCGCATGCGCCAGCAGTCGCACGCTGACCGTGCCCGTTTCGGTGGGCGTCCAGGGCAGCGACGCGTCGGTCTCGACGCCTCCGTCGTCATCCTCGGCAAGCAGGGTGCCGTCGGTCGACTCGATGCGAATGCGGACGTCGCAGTCGTACGACTCGGCCGTGACCGTCAGCGGCTCGACCGTGTCGATGGCGAGCTCGAAGACGACACCTTGGTCGCCCGCGACCGGTTCCACCGTGATCCAGTCGCCGACGACGATCCGGTGCGGCGAGCCATCCGCGACGGGGGCGACGCGATCCTGTGGCGCGATCGCACAGACGAGGAGCAATCCACTTGCGTGCATGGAGTCACACCCTCGCTCTGGTGGCCGTCACTGGATCCGACGGACGTGCACGCTCACGCTCACGGCTTCCAACAGCTCGCGCGACATCGATCGGAACGGCTCGACGAAGCGGGCGCGCAGCTCGTCGGGGACGTCCACGCGTTCGTGCACCTCCTGCGCCAGGACCTCGAAGCCGTGCCGCGCCCACAGCTCGGCGAACTGCAACGGGCGAATCCGGTTCGAGCCGTGCACCATGCGCTCGGTGGTCTCCTCGCGCAGGAATGCGAGCGCGTGGCGGTCCGGTTCCTCGTAGCGAAAGTGATCGGTGCCGTCGATCGTATGCACACCCACGCCGCCCGGCCGGGTGATGCGCGCGACCTCGGTGAGCACGGCGTCGGGATCGGGCACATGCTCCAGGAATGAGATGCTGTAGACATAGTCAGCCGCGCCCGTCTCGAAGCTGAGGCTCTCCGCCCGCTCCTGTTTCACGGTCAGCCGGAGCGAATCGATCCCGAGCGGGTCGCCTGCCCGGAGCTTCGCGAGGTCGAAGCCGGTCAACCGCTGCGCGACCTGCTCGCGGGTCAGCGGGTAGCTGCCCACCACGCCCGCGGGATCGGTGAGCAGGTAGCCGGCGATCCGTGCGAGCCCGCGCACCGCGGCCGGCATGTCCTGGGGCAGCTCGAGATCGACGCCCATGCAGCGCCGCGCTCCGGCGAGCACGTGCACCAGCAGGTTGCCGAGCGGGTTGACCGAGCCGCAGCCGAGCTCGACGACGGTCGCGCCCTCCAATCGCAGCGCGCCGGAAACGAGGTGCGAATCAACCTTGTGGAACATCGCACTCGCGCGCTCGCGGGAGAAACGGTTGTCGAACGCGTCGGTCCGGAACTCGGTCTCCATGGAAAGGACCGCGAGCAGGTCGAGCGGCGCGCTGGAGTCGTGGTCGGCGTCGCCGCGGCGCAGGCGCGCAAGCAACTCGGTTGCCAGATCGCGCGCGGAGACCGTCGAGAGATCGACCGAGCAGTCGCCCAACATCCGGCGCAGGTGCCCAAATGGCAGAGTGGATTCCATGCAGCGCAGGAGGATACGCGCGTGTCCGTGCTCCGCGTCCGCCGCCGCGCGCTTGACACTCCGCGGCGGCTCGCGCAGGCTCGCCGGCATGCCGAAGCCCCTCGTCATCGTCGAATCGCCTGCCAAGGCCAAGACCATCGCCAAGTTCCTGGGGAAGGATTGGATGGTCGAGGCGTCGATCGGCCATGTCCGCGATCTGCCCTCGAATGCGGCGGAAATTCCCGCTTCCGTGAAGGGTGAGGCGTGGGCGCGCCTCGGGGTCGATGTCGACCACGGCTACGCGCCGCTCTACGTCGTGCCGGCCGAGAAGCGCGCCAAGATCCGCGAGCTCAAGGCGCAGCTGAAGGACGCGAGCGTGCTCTACCTCGCGACCGATGAGGACCGCGAAGGCGAGGCGATCTCGTGGCACCTCCTCGAGCTGCTCGAACCCAAGGTGCCGGTCAAGCGGATGGTCTTCCACGAGATCACCAAGGCGGCGATCGAGGCGGCGGTGAAGAACTGCCGCGAGATCGACACCGGCCTCGTCGATGCCCAGGAGGCGCGGCGCATCCTCGATCGTCTCTATGGCTACGAGGTGAGCCCGGTCCTCTGGCGCAAGATCGCGCCGCGGCTGTCGGCCGGTCGCGTGCAGAGCGTCGCGACCCGCCTGATCGTCGAGCGCGAACGCGAGCGCATGGCGTTCCGCTCCGCCACCTGGTGGAACGCGAACGTCACGCTGGAGCGGCTCGCCGTCCAGTTCCCGGCCCAGGTGGTCGGGCTCGACGGGCGCGTGCTCGCGCAAGGTCGCGACTTCGGCAGCGACGGCAAGCTGCTGCCCGGGCGCACGGTCGTGGTGCTGGACGAGCCGCAGGCGACGCGCCTCGCGAGCGGCCTCGTCGGCAGCGCCGCGCGTGTCCGCAAGGTCGAGCAGAAGGAGTACGGCTCGTCGCCCAAGCCGCCCTTCACCACCTCGACGATGCAACAAGAGGCGGGACGCAAGCTCGGCATGACCGCCAAGCGGGCGATGCAGACGGCGCAGCGCCTCTATGAGAACGGCTTCATCACCTACATGCGCACCGACAGCGTGACGCTCTCGGTGCAGGCGGTTGAGGCGGCCCGCTCGCTGGTCGCGACACGCTACGGCGGCGAGTATCTGCCGCGCTCGCCGCGGGTGTGGGAAGGCAAGTCGCGCAACGCGCAGGAGGCGCACGAGGCGATCCGGCCGGCGGGCGAGTCGTTCCGCGCGCCCGATGAGGTCGACCGCGAGATGGGCGGCGACGAGGCGCGCCTCTACGAGTTGATCTGGAAACGGACCGTCGCCTCGCAGATGGTCGACGCGCGCATGAAGAGCGTCACCGCCACCTTCGATGCGCCGCTTCGCGACGGCGGTCGCGCGGAGCTGGTCGCGCGCGGACGGACCATCCTCTTCGACGGCTACTTGCGCGCCTACGTCGAGGGCCGCGACGAGCAGGATTCGGCCGCGGGCGAGCGCGGCGACGACGATCAGGCCGTGCTGCCGCCTCTCGCGCAAGGCGAGGAGGCGCGCGTCGCGCGGGCGGAGGCGGCCGGCCACTCGACGAAGCCGCCGGCGCGCTTCACGGAAGCGGGATTGGTGCAGCGGCTCGAGGAGCTCGGCATCGGTCGGCCGTCGACCTACGCCAGCATCATCGGCACCATCCTCGATCGCGAGTACGTGGTGAAGCGCGGTCCGGCGCTGGTGCCGACGCCGCTGGCGTTCGCGGTGGTGGCGCTCATGACGGAGCTCGAGCCGGCGCTGGTCGACTACTCGTTCACCGCGCAGATGGAGAACGAGCTCGACGCCATCGCGCGCGGCGAGTCGAAGCGCAACGACTTCCTCGAGCGCTTCTATCGCGGCAAGCAACCGGGCCTGCACGCGATCGTCACCGAGCGCGCCAATGCGATCGACCCCAAGCGGATCGGCACCATCGCGATCGGCGAGAAAGACGGCGTGCCGATCGCGCTGCGTGTCGGGCGCTACGGCCCCTATGTCGAGCACGGCCCCCTGCGCGCGAGCGTTCCCGAGGGGCTCGCCCCCGACGAGATCACGCCGGAGAAGGCGCTCGAGCTGATCGCGACCGCGAGCCAGGCCGAGGAGCCGATGGGCCATGCGCCCGACGGCACGCCGGTCTTCCTGCGCACTGGCCGGTTCGGTCCCTATGTGCAGCTCGGCGTCGAGAGCGAGGACAAGGACGGCAACAAGGTGCCGCCGCAGAAGCGCGCGTCGCTGCTGCGCTCGATGGATCCCAAGGCGGTGACGATCGAGCAGGCGTTGCAGGTGCTCTCGCTGCCGCGAGCGCTCGGCAACGACGTCGATGGCAATCCGATCACCGCGGCGCTCGGGCGTTTCGGCCCCTATCTCGCCAAGCAGATTCCCGGTGCGGAGAAGCCCGACTATCGCAACCTGAAGGGTGAGGAGCAGCTCTTCACCGTCACGCTCGACGAGGCGCGCGCGATCTATGCGCAGCCCAAGGGGCAGCGCCGCGGACGCGGTGGCGTGGCGGCGGCACCGTTGCGCGAGCTCGGCCCCGATCCCGTCAGCGGCGCGCCGGTCGTGATCAAGGACGGCAAGTACGGCCCCTACTGCAGTGACGGCACGACCAACGCCTCGTTGCCCGAGGGCGCGAGCGTCGAGGAGCTGACGCTCGGCGAAGCGGCGCGCCTGCTGGCCGATCGCCGCGAACGCGCGCCCGCGCCGAAGAAGAAGGCGCCGCGTCGGACCGCGGCCCGCAAGGCGGCCCCGCGCAAGAAGTCGACGACGCGCCGCTGATCACTCGTCGTCGACGTTGGTCCCATCGTCCGGCGGCAGCCCGGCTCTCAGCTCACGCAGTGCATTCTTCGCGGCGCGCTGTTCGGCCTTCTTCTTGTTGTCGCCGCTCGCGGACGGGAAAGAGCGGCCATTCAAGACGGCGCGCACTTCGAAGAGGCGCTCGTGGTCGGGACCTTGGGTGCCGACCAACTCGTAGGTCGGCGTCCCGAGCCCCAGCTCCTGCGTGTGGAGCTGTAGCATCGACTTGTGGTTGGTGGCCGACCGCTTGACCGAGCTGCGGCGGATCAGGCTGCCGAGCTGCGCCAGCACGAAGCGCTGCGTCTCGGCGAACCCCGCGTCGCAATAGAGCGCGCCGATCAGCGCCTCCGCGGCATTCGAGGCCACCGAGCGCGGGATCGGGCCCTGCTGGTGCATCCCCTTCGCCATCCGCAGGTGGTCGACGATGTGCAGCCGTTTGCCGAGGCGCCCGAGCGCCGTGCGGCTCACCACCGATGATTTCACCTGGGTCAGCTCGCCTTCATCGGCATCCGGAAACTGGTGGTAGACGTGCTCGGCGATGACCAGCCCGAGCACCGCGTCGCCGAGGAACTCGAGCCGCTCGTAGCTCACCTTCGTGAGGTCGGACATCGACGGGTGGGTGAGGGCCGTGACGAGCAGCGCCCGATCCCGGAACCGGTGGCCGAGCGCCTGCTCCATCGCGGCGAGCGCCGACTCGGGGACGTCGTCCGCCGGCGTGTACGCGCTCCCGCTCCCGCTCTTCGGTTGCTCGCGCTTCTCGTGCTTCTCGTCATCCATCTTCGACGTCATGAGGGCGGGGCGTTCTACTGGAGCGGCGCGGTGGCGTCGAGCGCGGAGTTCAAGCGGGCACACCTGGCTGCCGGCCTCTCGTGGCCGCGGTCAGCTGCTGGAGCAAGACGGATCGAGCGCTTCAGCGTAATCAGGGAACGTCCTTCGGATCGGCGACCCGATAGCTCGTGCTCCTGCCACCGCCCGGATTCTGGATCAGGATGTTCCGCTCGAGCAGCTCCCTGACATCGCGCAGAGCGGTGTCCGTCGAGCACTTGGCGAGCTTGGCGTACTTCGAGGTCGTGAGGAATCCCTGGAACCCATCGAGCAGTCGATTGATGACCAATCGCTGTCGATCGTTGACGGGGCGGCGGTTGATGCGCTGCCACAGCTTCGCCTTGTCGAATACCGCGGCAAGTGTCTGGTCCGCGCCGGCAATGGCACGGCCCAGGCAGTCCAGGAACCATGCGAGCCAGCGCGTGACATCCACGTCGCCGCGCTGCGCCGTCTCCAATTCCAGGTAGTACTCCTTCCGCTCCGCCTCGATCTGCGAGGACATACTGTAGAAACGGTCCTTGGTACCGTCGGCGCGTGCGAGGGCCAGGTCGGCAATCGCCCGCGCAATGCGCCCGTTGCCGTCCGCAAATGGGTGAATCGTCACGAACCAGAAGTGCGCGACTCCAGCTTTGAGCACCGGATCAATCGACCGCATCGAATTGAACCAATCGATGAACCGGGTCATTTCCGATCCGAGTCGATCGGCCCGCGGCGCCTCGAAATGCACCTTCTCGCGGCCGTAGGGGCCGGAGACGATCCGCATCGGTCCGGCGGCCCCGGTACGCCACGCTCCGACCGTAATTCGTCGCATGCCGACGCGTCTCGTCGGGAATAGCGAAGCGTGCCAATCAAACAGGCGCCTCTTGGTGAGCCGCGATACGAAGTTCCGCGTGGCGTCGAGCATCATCTCGACGACGCCTTCGGTATCG
>CAYRQC010000135.1:0-5891 GCA_964426265.1 uncultured Phycisphaerales bacterium
GATCCGCGCGCAGCTTCCGGCGCATGCCACATCGGAGGGCGCCGCGCGCATCGCTGCCGCGCTGCGCGCCGAGCTCGATCCGGCCGGCCGCATCAACCCGGGACGCTTGGGGCGCTGACATGGAATCGCACGAGAAGATCCTCCGCTACCAGCGCGCGCTCGACTGCGTCCACTGCGGGCTCTGCCTTCCCGTCTGCCCGACCTACAAGCTGACCGGTCGCGAGTCGTCGTCACCACGCGGACGCATCTATCTGATGCGCGCGTTCGCGGAAGGGCGGCTCGAGCAAACCGCCGAGACGATCGCCGAGATCGACCGCTGCCTCGTCTGCCGCGCGTGCGAGACGGTCTGCCCGTCGGGCGTGCAGTTCGGCGAGATGATGGAGCTGACGCGCGACCTGATCGAGCCGACGGCCGCGCGCAGCGGCGGCGCCCGCTGGGTGAAGCGCCTCTTCTTCCGCCACGTGCTGCCGCATCCATCGCGCGTCCGCTGGCTCGCGCTGCTGCTGCGCTTCTATTCGGAGAGCGGGTTGCGCGGGCTGCTGCGGAAGCTCGGGCTGCTGCAGCTCCTCGGCGCGCGGACGGTGCTGCGCGACTCGATGCTGCCGGCGATCCCGCCGCTCGCCGAGCGGGTCGAGCCGCCACCGGTGACTGCCGCGCGCGGCGAGCTACGCGGCCGCGTCAGTTATCTGGTGGGCTGCGTCGCGCACGAGCTGCTGCCGGCCGCGAATCGCGCCGCGATCAGCGTGCTCGCGGAGAACGGCTTCGAGACCCGCTGCCCGGCGGAGCGGCCGTGCTGCGGCGCGCTGGCGGCTCATTTCGGCGATCTCGAAGCGGCGCGGGCGCTCGCTCGCAAGACGATCGCGGCGTTTGGTGAGGGAACCGACGCGGTCGTCGTGAGTTCGGCGGGGTGCGGCTCGGCGATGAAAGAGTATGGACGGCTGCTCGAACACGATCCGGCGTGGAGCGAGCGGGCGCGCCGTTTCGGGGCACGCGTCCTCGACTGGAACGAGTTCCTGGCGAAGCAGGTGTTGCGGCCGCCGACCGGCCGGCTCGACCTGCGAGTCGCCTACAGCGAGCCGTGCCATCTCGCGCATGCGCAGCGGATTTCGGCGGCGCCGAAGAGCCTCCTCCAGGCGATTCCCGGCGTGACGCTGGTGCCGTTCGAGGGGCAGGAGAGCTGTTGCGGTGCGGCCGGCCTCTACACGGTGACGCAGCCCGAGCAGTCGGCGGCGCTGCTCGAACAGAAGATGGAGAAGCTCGCCGCCGTGAAGCCCGACGTCATCGTGACGGCGAATCCCGGCTGCCATCTGCAACTGAAGAGCGGCGCGGCGAACCACCTGGACGGCGTCGAGGTGCTGCACGTCGCGGAGCTGCTCGAGCGGGCGTATCGAGCGGGGGCGGTTGGCGCGAGGCACCTGAAAACGTGAGCTGACGCGGCGCCGCTGGTACCGCTGCGCCGCGTGAGCTACCGTCGCGCCCCTTCTCGGGCAACTTGAACGGAGACTCACCGCCATGAAGCGAACTCTTGCCGCCGTGCTTGGCCTCGCCGTGTTGCTGCTGCCAGGCTGCGTCTACGCGCACGTGAAGCAACCACTCGACACCGATCTGCAGGCGACGCGCCTCGGGAGCAAGGTTGGCAAGGCTTCAAACCACGCGGTCCTCTGGCTCGTCGCGTGGGGCGATGCGAGCACGCAAGCGGCTGCACAACACGGTGGCATCACGACCATCAACCACGCCGACTCGGAATGGCTGTCGGTCCTCTGGTTCGTCTACGGCCGGCAAACGACGATCGTCTACGGCGACTGATCCCATGCGTGCACGCTTCACCGGCGCCCTGCTCGCCGCACCACTGCTGGCCGGCTGTATCACGGGAAAGCTCTATCGCCACACGAGCGAGCCGCTCGACACCAATTTCGACCACACGCCGGTCTTCAGCGGTGCGAACGAGACCGGCTCCGCGAGCGTCGACCACGTCCACGTTCCGCTGTCGAGTATCGACGTCGACATCCTCTGGTCCAGCAACGCGATCGGCGACGTGATGAAGCGGAGCGGCCTCGCCGAGGTCTACTACGCCGATCTCGAGACCTTCAGCATCCTCGGTGTCTGGAACCAGTACACCGTGCATGCCTATGGGAAGCCGGTGCAGTAGGGACTAGCTCGCGAGCGGCGCGTACTCGAGCAGGGATCGCTCGCCGGCGCCGTTCGGCAGCTCGCCGCGGAAGGTGATCTGCCCGGCAAGACCGAGCTTGGCAGCGTCCTTGGCGGCCTGCTGGATCTCGAGCTCGACGCCCGGTCCCTTGTAGAGAACGAGGCGGCCGAAGCGGCCCTTCGCCGGGCGCAACAGGCGGAGCAGCTCGCGCGCCGAATCGACCGCGCGCGCGGTGACGAGATCGACCGGGCGTTCGAGCAGCAGCTCCTCGGCGCGACGCGCCTGCACCTCGACATTCGGCAGCGCGAGCTCGCGCACGGCTTCGATCAGGAACGCCGCCTTCTTCTGGATCGACTCGATGAGCACGACCCGCGCGTGCGGCAGGAGCAAGGCGAGCAGGATGCCTGGATAGCCGCCGCCGCTGCCGAGATCGGCGATGGTGACCGGGCGCACTTCGGAGCGATCGGCGGAGCGAAGATCGGCACGCGCGTTCGCGGGCATCGGCGCCAGCTCGAGCCAGCGTCGCCACGGCAGTAGCGAGTCGAGCACATGCTTCACCGCCAGCTCGTCAGGTGCCGTGATGCGGGTGAGGTTCAGCCGTGTGTTGGCAGCCAGCAGAAGCTCGGCGTGGCGGCACGCGCCGGACCGCAGCGCGGCGCGGTGCGGCAGCTCGGTGGAAAGCAGACGGTCCAGCTCACCTTCGAGATCGCGCCCACTCGTCACCGGCTGCTCCGTCGCGCCCAGCTCACGGTCCACCGTGGCTAGAGTCTCGCGCCGGTTGCTGTCGGGGCAAGGCCGGTCCAGCAGCGGCGGCCAGCAGCTCATCAGGATCCTCCATGAACCCTGGCCCGAACGAGGGCCGCGCGCCGAGTCCACCCGCGGTGCGCGGCGATGGCGCGGTGAAAAGCGAGGGCGTGAAGCCGGTGCTCGGCCTGTTCGACGTCACGATGATCGTGATGGGCTGCATCATCGGCGCCGGCTGCTTCGCCAACCCGGCGGCGATCGCCGAGGAGGTGAAGACGACCGGTTGGATCTTCGCCATCTGGGGGCTGGGCGGTGTCATTGCGTTGACCGGCGCGCTCGTCTTCGCCGAGCTGGCGGCGATGTTTCCACGAACCGGCGGCCAGTACGTCTTCGTGAAGGAGCCGTTCGGTCGCTTTCCGGCGTTCATGTTCGGGTGGCTGCTGCTCGCGGCGATCGTCTCGAACGCGATCGCCTGGGTCGGCCGGATCTTCGCGAGCCATCTCGAGCTGGTGATCGGCCACTTCTCGAACGGCGCGAGCCTGGCGCCGCTCGGAAGGCCGTTCGTCCCGCTGATGGAGTGGATCGCCCAACGCGACGTCCCGGCCGATCAGGCGGGCCACAAGGTGATCGCGTTCGCGCTGATCGCCGTCTTCACGCTGCTCAACATCCGCGGGCTGCGGCTTGGCGCGACGATCCAGAATGCGGCGATGGTCGCGAAGCTCGTCGGCATCGTCGCGGTGATCCTGCTCGGCGCGTGGGCGATCCTGCGCGGCGGAGCGTTTCCGGCTGATGGCGGGGCGGCCATCGCGGCGGAAGCGCATCTGAGGAGTGGCGCGAGCGGTGCAGCAGCCATGGCCGGTTCGGCGACCGCCGGTGCGGTCGGTGGCATCACCTTCGCCGCGTTCAACGCGGCGCTCTTCAAGGCGATGTTCACCTACGGCGGCTGGCAGAACGTCGCGGCGGTCGGCTCGGAGGTGAAGGAACCGCGGCGCACGCTGCCACTCGGCATCGGCATCGGGACAGTCGGCGTCGTGGTGCTCTATCTCGCGCTGAACGGGGCGCTGGTCGCGGTGCTGGGGCCGGCGGGAGTGGCGGCGACGCGCACGCCGGTCGCGCTGGCTGCCGGCAAAGTCATGGCGGGCGGCGAGGTGCTGGTCGCGGCGCTCGTCATGACGAGCACGTTCGCGATCACGCAGGCGCTGCTCATGGTCACGCCGCGCATCTACTACGCGATGGCGAAGGACGGCCTCTTCTTCGAGAGCGTCGGGAAGCTCCATCCGCGCTTCGGGACGCCGGCGATCGCGATCGCGCTGCAAGGGCTCGCCGCGGTGGTGCACCTGCTGCTCGGCGACTACCTCGACCTGCTCGACATGGCGACGTTTTTCGACTGGCTCGGCTTCACGCTCTGCGCGCTCGGACTCTTCGTGCTGCGCGTCAAGCGGCCTGACGCGCCGCGGCCCTATCGAGCTTGGGGCTACCCGTGGCTGCCGGGGCTCTTCCTCCTGCTCTCGACGTGGGTCTTCGTCTTCCACTTCTTCTTCGCGAAGCCGCTAGCGAAGGAGCGGAGCGCATGGGTCTTCGGGATCGGACTGGTCGTCTATGGGCTGTTTGCACTCAGGAAGCGACCAGCGGCGATCCCATAAGTAATTGATTGGCAATTAGTTGCGTCGAGTGAACCGGAAAGACGCTGCTCGTGTATCTTTGTGATATCATTTCGAAATCTAGACCTCCGGAGAACTGCCATGTCGACCAGTCAAGGCTCCCGCTCGATTGCCAGCGAGCACCTGCTTGAAGCCCCCCGCGGCTTGCCGATGCTCGGGCTCCTGGTTCTCGGGTTCTTCGGCAGCCTCGCCCTGCTGATCACGGCCGCGAACCACTTCGGACCGAGTGGGCGCGGCGTCGCCTGCATCTTGCTCTGCGTCTTGTCGATGGTGACCTGCGCCATCTCGCTGGCCGGTCTCTTCGCGGTGCAGCCGAACTCAGGGCGGGTGATCACGCTCTTCGGCAACTACCGCGGCACGGTGCGCTCGCAGGGGCTCCACTGGACCAACCCCTTCGCCCGGAAGCATGCGGTTTCGCTGCGCGTGCGCAACTTCGAGAGCGAGAAGCTGAAGGTCAACGACCGTGACGGCAACCCGATCGAGATCGCGGCGGTCGTGGTCTGGAAAGTGATCGACACGGCGCACGCGCTGTTCCAGGTCGACGACTACCAGAACTTCGTCCACGTGCAGGCCGAGTCGGCGCTGCGCAACCTCGCCACCCACTACAGCTACGACTGCCACCAGGAGGGCGGGATCTCGCTGCGCAGCCACCCGACCGAGGTCTCCGGCAAGCTCAAGGAAGAGATCCAGGAGCGGCTCACGCAAGCGGGTGTCGAGACGATCGAGGCGCGCATCACCCACCTCGCCTACGCACCCGAGATCGCGCAGGCGATGCTGCAGCGGCAGCAGGCGGGCGCGATCATCGCCGCGCGTCAGATGATCGTGGATGGCGCGGTCGGGATGGTCGAGATCGCGCTGGAGCGGCTCGAGCAGAAGAAGCTGGTCGAGCTCGATGGCGAGCGGCGCGCCGCGATGGTCAGCAACCTGCTGGTCGTGCTCTGCAGCAACAGCGGCACCAACCCCGTCGTCAACGTCGGCTCGCTCTACCAATGAGCTCGTGCTGAGAGGAGACGCGGCGCCGCGCGACGAGCCGGCGCCGCCCGCCACTTGCCACCCGAACGCAAACCCTTCCTGCTGCGGCTCGACCCGCAGGTCTACGACGCCCTCCAACGGTGGGCGCGCGACGACCTGCGCAGCCTCAATGCGCAGATCGAGTTCCTGCTGCGCGGACTACTGACGCACTCCGGCCGCCTCAAAGCAGCAGCGAACACCCCACTCCCGCCGCCACCGCCCGCCCCGAGCTGATCGCCCCGCCGACGCGGCTCCGCAACGACGCCGCTCCGCGCATCCCACCGTCCGTCGTACCGATCCGGGGATCCTACGCCGACGTTTTCCGC
>CAYRQC010000136.1:0-10264 GCA_964426265.1 uncultured Phycisphaerales bacterium
CGCATCCTTGTGGAGCCGCATCTCGTGGACGAGCGCCGACGGATCGACGATCCGCTCCGGCGCCGGGTTGCCCTCGCGCACCTTGGTGCGCAGCGTCGCGACCAGCGCCAGCACCTTGGTGTCGAGGTCGGGCCGCACGCCGGTCTTGAAGTAGAGCGGGTCGCGGCCCTTGAGGAGCTTGGGCAGCAGCGCGTCGAGCTCCTCGATCGAGTGCGCCTCGTCGATCCCGAGCGTCTCGGCCGCGCGCTCGACCCCGAGGCGCCGCCCGTTCCAGATCTCCTGGTCGCGATGCCGCGGCTGGAGGAAGAGGAGCTGCTCGCCCTCCTCGCGTCCCTTGCAGAGCACGAGGAGTGCATCCGGTTCGCCAAACCCGGTGAGGTACCAGAAGTCGCTGTCGGGACGGAACGGGTAGTCGGAGTCGCCGTTGCGGTGCTTCTGCGCCGCCGTCGGGATCAGCGCGATGCCTCCCTCCATCTGGCGGAGCAGCGCGCGGCGGCGATCAATCTGCGGCGTGGCGGTCATGGATGGCTCGGGCACGGGAAGCGCGGGCGAGCGTCACGCTCACGGCGCGTCGGCGTAGCGCGTGAGCGTCGCGGCGAGCGCCGGAAGGTCGGCAGCGTAGCGCTCCCCGAGCTGGTCGACGAGGCGCGGAATCGGCAGGGGCGAGAGCGCGTCCCCGAACGCCAGCTTGAGCTGCTCGCGCAACGTCACCAGCGGTGTGCAGCCCTTCTGGCGCGTCGTGAGCGGCGCGAGATCGAGCGCAAGCTGCCGCGCGGTGATCAGGAGCGCCTCGACGCCATCGCGATGGGCCCACGCGGAGTCGGTCGTGCGCGGGTCGGGGGCGAGCTCGGTGGCGAACGCGGCGAGGGCGACGCCAGCGCGGAGCAGCGCACCGCGGGCCGTCATCGCAAGCGCCGCATCGGCCACCATGGCGCGATAGGTGATCCGGTCGCGGAGCCGCGGATCACCGAGAAAGAGCAGTTCTTCGGGCGGTTGCCCGTGCAACATTGCGAAGCGATCGCCAGCGTCGCGCCGCAGATCTGCTTCCAGCGTGACGAGTGCGCGAAGGTGGGGATTGCAGCGCGGCCGGCTCCACGCCTCTTCCAGCGCCGCGATCGCCTCCGGAAAAATTCCCGGCAACAGATCCGGCTCATCCTCGTTCGCGAGCGTCAGCCGGCCGGCCTCGCGGCCCGCCGCAATGCCCAGCGCATCGGTGGCGAGCAGTCCCGCGAGCAGGAACGAGTAGTAGGCGTTGTCCGGCTCGCTCTCGGCGCGCGCGCGCAGGGCGCCGATCAGCCGTGGTGCCTCACTGGCACCGAGCTGCTCGTGCAGCCGCGTCATCGCCCACAGCTCGAGCGCGAGGTCGCCGGCGCCGAGCGCCGCACGCGCCGCCGGCAGCGGATCATCGCCGAGCACGATCGCGAACGCCTCCTGCCGCTCCGGTGCCATCTGCCAGCCCCCGCGATCGGCGGCGTGTTCGGCGAGCACTCGGGTGCGCGCCTGCTCGAACAGCGGGTCGCGCAGCTTGCGCGGGAGGTTGCTTTCGGCCGTCGCCTCTTGCGCGAGTGCGTGGAGGTAGCCATCGGCGAGCGCCTCCTGCGGATGCAGCGCGTGGCGTGCGAGCAGCCACGCCGCAATGCGCAGCGATCGCAGCGGCGAGCGGATCGGCTCGGCCGGCGTTGCGGCCTTGCGCAGCGCTTCGCTCGCGTCGGACCAGCGCCCCTGCTCGATCGCCAGGCAAGTCGCGAGCAGCCCCGCGTAGCGGTCCCGTCCGTCGGCCGCGCATGCCGCGTCATAGGCCGCGACCGCCATGTCGATCGCCCCGCGGCGCAGCGCCGCGTCGCCTGCGACGCAATGGGGACCGGGCGCGATCGACAGACCGTCGCGCGTGGTCATCAGGTCGGAGGGGACGAGGTCGAAGAGGCGCGGATCGGGGGGCGACGACTGTTCCAACTTCGGCCCGGGCGTCGTGCCGTCGGCAGTCTGCCCGATCAGCTTGAGGAGCACCCCAACCGTCCCGATCACGACGACTGCGCCGCCCAAGAGGAGGAGCGAGACGCGCATTCTCGGCGGCGGCGGGGGTTGCAGCTTTTTGCGATCTCTCGGGCTCATCCGGGCCCCTCACCGACGAGTCGTCGCTTCCGCGACGGCGGTGGCGTACTTTCGCGACGTTGCGGCTTGGCCACAAGGAGCGCGTGCGCTGTGAGGTCGAACGAGCGGATTGTGCTGGCGGTGGCGTCGCTCGGCCACGCGCTCTGTCACGTCTCGACGCTGGTGCTGCCGCAGGTGATCAGTGAGGCGGCGCGCGATCTTGGTACCGCGCAGATCGGGGTCATCGTCGCGCTCGGGCCGTTCCTGATGGGTTTTGGCGCAGTGCCGGCCGGGCTGCTCGGCGATCGTTTCGGCCCGCGTCGCATCTACCGCCTCTATCTCGCGCTGCTGCTGGTCGCGGCGGCGGCCGCCGCCTTCGCGCCGAGCGTCTGGCTCTTCGTGCCGGCGGCGGCATTGGTCGGGCTTGCCGCGTCGTTCCACCATCCGGTCGGCCTCGCCTGGATCACGGAAGCTCTGCCCGAGCAGCGGGCGCGCGCGATGGGCATCCACGGCTTCGTCGGTCACTTCGGCTCCACGCTCGCGCCGCTGCTGGTACTCGGGCTCGAGCAGCGCGTCGGGTGGCGCTGCGCGTATGGCGTGGTGGCGATCGCGGCTCTGCTGCTTGCCGGTGTGCTCACACTGGCGCGCCGCACGAATGGTGAGCAGCAGCACGAAGCCGGTCGAGGCAGTGGCGGCCCCACGCTCGGCGGTTGGGGGCGGGTGCCGTGGCGGCTCGCGTGGGTGCCGGCGATGGTCGTCCTGCTGCTGGCGATGGTGCCGAACGGGCTGGTCCATCAAGGCTTCTGGTCGACCTGGACGAGCTTCGTGAAGGAGCAGGTCGGCGCGGTGGCGGCGAAACCGGCAAACGCGGTGGCTGCGGCGGAAGCGGTGCCCGCAGCTCCCGGATCTCCCGCGACGCTGGCGCCGCTCGCACAGCGCGTCGCCGAGCTGGTTCCGGCCGCATGGTGGGGGAGTGCCGTCCACGCTGACAGCTCCGGCGCTACGCGAGCCGCGAGCGGGCCGCCACTCGCCGCGGTGGCGGGCGCGATCGCGACCTTCGTCTTCGCATTCGGCAGCCTCGGCGAGCTGATGGGGGCGCGCTGGGCGAAACGGCGCGGTGGGCTCGCGCTCTACGCGGCGATGAACGCGGTCAGCGCGCTCGGCCTGATCGGTGCGGCGTTCCTGCGTGGGCCGTGGCTCTTGGTGGCGGGAGCGCTCTTCACCTTCTTCCACTTCGGCACGCAGCCAGTCGAGAACGAGCTGGTGGCGCGGCGTGCCGATCCGCGCGTGCGCGGAGTCGCGTTCGGGCTCAAGTTCGTCGTGAGCTTCGGGATCGGCTCGCTCGCCACCGATCCGGCGATTGCTGGCTGGAGCCGCTATGGCTTCTCGCCGGTGTTCCTGGCGCTCGCAGGGCTCGCGCTGGGCGGCGCGCTCAGTGTGGCGCTCGGCGGTGTGCTCGTGGCGAGGCGCGCGTCGGGCACGCGGGCGTGATCGTCATCAGTGGCGGCCGTCATGAGCGGCGGCGGATGATCCGGCCTTCGCTCACCTCCAGGCCGGCGCGCTCGAACAGCGCGCGCACCTCACTGTTGTCGCTGTAGTTCTCTCGGATCAGGTCGAGTGCGTGGGCGTCGAGACGATCCGCTTCGGTGA
The DNA here is from genome assembly GCA_964426265.1 of uncultured Phycisphaerales bacterium. Classification (GTDB taxonomy): domain Bacteria; phylum Planctomycetota; class B15-G4; order B15-G4; family SIAN01; genus SIAN01. Next base: position 3,742 of record CAYRQC010000136.1, read on the forward strand.
ACTCGGCGAGCGCCGCATCGGTGGCGCTGTTCAAGACCTGCAAGGCACCGCGTCCGGCGTGGCCGAGCGCGCAGTCGCGATCGAGCGCGAGCGCCCGTTCGAAGAAGTCGCTCGCGGCCTTGAGGACGAACTTCGCCTTGGGATTCAGGAACGCCGACCCCAGCGCGAAGAGCCCGCGCCGCGCGAACGAGTCGGCCTGCGCGCGCCGGGAGAGTCCCATCGTCACCTCGTACTCGGCGACGGTCGGCTCGTCCGTGAAACGCCAGCTCGCGGCGTCGGCGAAGAGGCCGTTCTCCGCGAAGGCGTGCAGGAGCGTGTCGGCGAGCAGCCGGTGGCCTGCGAGGTCGGGGTGGACGTAGTCGACGAAGAGACCGTCCTGGCCCGCGATGCCGGAGGGCGCCGCCGCGACGAACGCCGGCCAAGGATCGACCAGCAGCACGTGCTCCTCTTCCGCGATGTGCCGCAGAGTCGCAAGTGTCGCCGCGGTCGACCGCACCGGGTGGGCATCGCAGTCGCGTGCCGCGACGAGGTCGCTGCGTGCGGCCTCGATCTCTCCGCTGAAGAGCTCGACGCGCCCGATCTCGTAGCGGACGAGCGCCACCGTGGAGAACTCGGCGCGCAAAGACGCGGCGTCGGCACGCCACTGCTCGAGCAGTGGTGGGAGCGGGGCAGTGGGCGTGCTGCGGCGCACCACCTCGAACTCCCGTCGCGCGGTAGCGACTGCGGCGAGCCGCGCACGGAGTGCGGTGCGTTTCTCCGCCGAGGTGCCCGGCGGGAAGAGCGAGCGCTGCGGCGGTGTGTCGACGAGGTCGCACACCGGCAAGCAGAGCACTGGAGTCGTCCCGAGTGCGCGCAGCTCCGCGACGATGGCACGGACGTTCACTTCGTAGTTGGCTCGCCCGCGCGCCAGCTCGGTGTCGGTGAGGAGCGGTGTGTCATCGACCAGCTCGGGAGTGCTGAGGCGCCGTTGCATCGGATCGATCGCGGCGGATGCCGGTATCCAGTGCTGGAGGCGCGCGAGGAGCCAGATGTGGAGGCGCAGTCGCTCGATCGCGTGGTCGAGCGGGTGGAGGGACGCTTCGAGATTCGAGTCGAGGAACTCGTTGTGGCCGACGTAGACGATCGCGACGTCGGGCGCCAGCGGGCGCAACTCGCGCACGAGATCGAGGACCGCCTCCGCGTTCATGCCGTTGACACCGAGATTCACCACGTCGAACGCGCGGTCCGGAAGCAATCGCGCCAAGCGCGCGGCGAGCCAACAGGCGAACGGCGCCGGCTCCTCGAACGGATGGCCATGGACGGTCGAGTCGCCGAGGCAGACGATGCGGGTCGTTCCGGCGGGTCTCTCGATCGGAAAGGTATCGGCGCGGAAGTGCGCGCCGGCGAACGGCGGCGATCCAGTGGCGGCCAGCACGTCGCAGCCGTCGTGCAGCTCGCGGAGAAAGAAGCGGTGCGGTGCCGCCGGTGAGTGGCTGGCAGTCAAGAGGCGGGCGGCGAGCTCACCCAGCGCGAGCAGCAGCGTGACGAGCAATGGCGCGCCGACCAGCGCGAGCAGGAGCTTCTTCAGGAGCATCGAGGAGGCGGCCATCCGGATCGGCGCGGAAGATAGCGCCGCTACGATGGCGCCGCGCAAAGGCGCCCCCGCATGCTCTCGGAACCGCTCTTCCGCCGACTCGATCGCGCGCGGCTCGACGCGACCCTCACGCGCCGTGCGTTGCAGAGTGCGCCGCCGGTCATGGACGCCTATCGCGCCGGCCATCAGCGCTTTCGTGAGGAGGGGGAGGTCGGCGGTCTCGCGAGCAGTGCGCAGCAGCTCATCGACCTGCTCTGTGGCGAGTTCGTGCTCGCTCGCAAGCAGGTGGTCCTGCGCGACGAGGCGCGGCCCCACCGGCGGCGCGGCGGCCGTGTCGTCTACGAGCTGCACGGCCGCTGCCGCATGCACGGCGCGATCGAGGTCTTCGTGCGGACCGCCGCGCAGCAGCGGCCGGTCGCGGCGAAGTCGCTGCTCGACACGCTGTTGCACGAGTTCGTTCACCACCACGATTTCGATGCGTTCGGTGCGTCGGTCCATTGCGGCGGGTTCTACGAACGGTTGGGGCAGCTCTATCGGCCGCTGAAGACTTGGACGGAGCGGTGAGAAGCGGCGCGGCGGTGGTGATCGGTTTGCTGTTGCTGCCGTCGCTGGCTGCGGATTGCGACACGTCACCTCTACACGATCCTCCGACGACGGTCTTTGAGGTTGAGGCGATCGCCGTGGACGGAAACTTTGGACAGGACGGAGTCGACGGCGCGGCGGGAACACTCGGCAGTCACGCGGTGGTGGTTCGGTCGTACTGCGCGGCCGGCGGCGCGTGCGTCGAGCTCGGGACCGTGGCGGAGCCGTTGCAGCTCGAGCTGCCCGCCGGACGCTCGGGATGGCTCTGGCTGCGCTCGGCACAGGCGCTGGCACCGATCGACGTGACGGTCGGCTCGCCGGCGGAGCCGCACCGCGAGCCATTCGGCTGCGCGACGTTGCCGGTGACGCATCACGCGGAGCGCTTCGAGTGGCAGCGGGTCGTCGCGATTCCGGACCACGCCGCGCCTCTTAGAATCGAGCTCGAGGCGCGGTCGCCCGCGGCTCGCTGGCGGCTCGATCAGGTGGCGTTGCTTCCGTCGTCGACCGCCCCGCCGTCGCGCGCCAGCCCCGCCGTCATCGGTTCCGCCGACGGCACGCTCGAACTGCGTGCCGCGTACAACGCGACCATCTTCGATTCGGAGTGGGTCTTGAAGCTCCTGCGCGAGCAGCGCGATGCCGTCGCAGCCTTGCTCGGCGTCGGTGTCGAGCCGCCGCTTTTGCTCATTGTCGTCAGCGAGCGCGAGCCCGTGTGGCACGACACCGGCGCCTTCCAGAACGGCTGCGCGCTGTTCCTGCGAGCCGACGAGCTGCACCTGCCGTGGCGCAGCTACGCCCACGAGATCGTCCACGTGATCGAGGAGCAGCGCCGCTGGCATCTGCCGTGGTGGCTGAGCGAAGGGATCGCCTGCGTGATCGGCCGCGAGGTCGCGCGCGCCATCTACGGCTCGATCGGTAGTGCCGACGAGCAGGATGCTGTGCTCGATCGCCTCCTGGCGGATGGTGACACTTTCCATCGCGCCGGCAGCGTCGAGCCGAATCCCGTGTTCGATCTGCTTGCCGCGCCCGCCGACGAACCGGCACGCGACTCGGCCTACAACTGGGCGGCGGCTGTCGTACGTGCCGCTGCGCGAGCGGGAGGCAGGGGCTTCTGGCCGCGGCTGTGCCTCGCGATCGAGCAGACCGCGGTGGACGCGCACCGCCGCCCGGATGCACCATCGACCGCTTGCGCGAGCCATTGCCTCGAGACTGCGGCCGAAGCCTCTCTGGCGTTGACGTTCGCCGCTGCCGGACTTCACCCGGCGGATCGATAGGGGAGCACCTCATCCAGGAGTTTGGTAGCAGGACGAGGTCAGCTACGAGCGGCCGCGGTACCCATTTTCTCCTCGGTCGCAAACGGGACATACACGGGACAAACAGGACATGAAGACGGTTCCCCGCCTTTCCTCGCGCAGGCGGCGACTTGACCACGGAGGTGATGCCACCCTCCGCTCAAGCCGCTTGCCGATCCAGCCGACAGGAGGGGAGTCGGCCGCCTTTCTTGATCGCCGGACACCGATCCGGCGAGGGGTGGCCGAGGGGCACGGGAATGTGGTGCGGCCGGTCAAGGCCGCGGCTGCCCGTGCGGAGGAACTGAGGAGAGCGTGATGGCGACGGAGACTGCCGAGATCGATCCGCGACCTTTCGATCGCACGGGTGCGCAGACGGTGGTGGAACGGCGCGGCAACGTCCGCCGGCCAATCCACGCGATTTTCACTGCGCGCATCGAGCCGACTCAACTCATGGGCGGCGGCCGCGATGTCTCGCGCGGCGGCGCCTACTTCGTCACCAGCGACGACCTCAAGCTCGAAGTGACCTTCCAATCGGGCGGTCGCGAAGTGCGTGCTCCCGCGCACGTCATCCGTATCGAGCAGATCTCCGCCGGGACGCTCGGTATCGCCGTCCAGTTCGAGCGCCGGCTGCACGAGCACGAGCTGCCGTAGTGGCAAGGGCCCCGCGGCGAGACAGCGCCGCGTCGTCTCGCCTCAGGACTCGAGCCACCTCAGCAGGGGTGTCGGCCAGATCCCGAGCAGCAGTACCGCCGCGCTCGTCACGACGGTGACAAGCGCCAACCCGGTCGGCGAGAAGAGCGCCGCCGCCGGCGCCTCTTCGTCGGCCGGCCGCTCCATGTAGAGCGCCGCGACGACGCGCAGGTAGTAGCCGAGCCCGATCACCGAGGTCGCGACCAACACCAACAGCGGGACGAGCAAAGTGGTGCCGGCGCTCCAGGCCGCCTTCAACACGTCGAGCTTGCCGATGAAGCCGGCGGTCAACGGCACACCGGCAAACGAGAGGAAGCAGAGCGCCAGCGCCGCGGCCATCCAGGGCCGCTCGCGCGCGAGACCGCGCAGGGTCCGGATCTCCTGCAACGCCGTCGACTCGCGACCGAGACGGAGGAGCCACCCGAAGGCCGCGATCGTCGTGAGCGCATAGGCCGCGAGATAGACGACGACGGCGCGTGTCGCCTCGTTCGAGCGGCTCGCCACGACCGTCAGCACGCCGACCAGCAGATAGCCGGCATGCGCAATCGACGACCAGGCGAGCAGCCGCTTGAGGTTGGTTTGCAACAGCGCACCGAGGTTGCCGACGACCATGCTGACGCACGCAACGATCGCCAGCCCGGTGCGCATCGCCGGTGTGTCGGGCAGCACCTCGAGCGCGAGACGCAGCAGCGCGCCGAAGGCCGCCGCCTTCACGCCGGCCGCCATGAACGCGGTCACTGGTGTCGGCGCACCTTGGTAGACGTCGGGCACCCACGCGTGGAAGGGGGCGACCGCTGCTTTGAAGCCGAGGCCGACCAGCAGCAGCGCGAGGCCGGCGCTCCAGAGGATCGAGTGGGCCGCAGCGGAACCGGCCGTGTCGGCGGATGCGGCGGCGAAGCGTGCGAGCGCGCCGTAGCGCGTGTCGCCGGCCGCTCCGTAGAGGAGCGCGATGCCGTAGACGAGGAAGCCGGAGGCGAAGGCGCCGAGCAGGAAGTATTTGAAGCCGCTCTCGAGGCTCGCGGGCGTGAGGCGCCGGTAGGACGCCAGCACATAGAGCGGAATCGAGAGCAGCTCGATCGCGAGGAAGAGCACGAGCAGGTCGCGCGCGCTCACCAGGAGCAGCATCCCGGAGAGGGACGCGAGGAGCAGCGCGTGGAACTCGCCGCGGCCGAGCGCGAGGCTCTCGAGCAGCGGCTCCGCCATCACGACGACCGCGAAGCCGATCACGAGCAGGAGCCCCGAGAGCGCGCGCGCGAGGCTGTCGTTCACCAGCAGCCCGAACGGCTCGCCACCGGGCGATCCCGCCAGGAGCCGCGCGAGCGCGAGTGCGATGGTGGCCGCCGAGAGGAACCCGGCGAGGCGGCCGGTGCGCCCCGGCAGCAACGTCTCCGCGAGCAGCACGATGAGGCAGCCGACCATGAGCAGCCAGATCGGGGCTGAGAGGGCGAGGTCGTTCGCGACGTTCATCGCGGCACCTCGGTGCGCGGCAGGTCCGCGTGCGGCAGCTCCATCAGCGGTGCTTCGAGCATCCGCTCGACCGCCGGCTCGATCCGTTTCAGCAGCCCCTGCGGCGCGAAGCCGATCCCGACCATCAGCGCGAAGAGTGGCGCCACGATCGCGATCTCGCGCAGCGTGAGATCGCGCCAGACCGGCGTCTTGGGATGACCGATCGGACCGAAGAGCAGCGCCTTCACCAGCCCGAGCATGTAGATCGCGCCGAGCAGCACGCCGCCGGCCGCGAGGCTCGCCGCCACCGGGTGGTCGTGCCATGAGCCGAGCAGGATCAGGAACTCGCCGACGAAGCCGTTCAGCCCCGGCAGCCCGATCGACGAGAGGGTCGCCAAAACCACACAGAAGGCGAAGCGCGGCATGGTGCGCGCAAGACCGCCGAAGTCGTGGAGGCCGCGCGTGTGGGCGCGCTCGTAGAGCATCCCGATCAGCAGGAAGAGCGCGCCGGTCGAGAGGCCGTGGTTCACCATCTGCAGCACGGCGCCGGTGGCCGCGGTCGTCTGCAGCGCGAAGAGCCCGAGCACCACGAAGCCGAGGTGGCTCACCGACGAGTAGGCGATGATCTTCTTCAAGTCCTTCTGTGCCCAGGCCAGCAGTGCGCCATAGAGGATGCCGGCGACGGCGAGCGCGATCAGCAGCGGCGCCATCTCGACGGCGCCCTTCGGGAAGAGCGGCAGGCAGAAGCGCAGCAGGCCGTAGGCGCCCATCGTCAGCAGCACGCCCGCAAGCATCACGGAGCCGGCCGCGGGCGCTTCCACCTGCGCGTCCGGGAGCCAGGTGTGCAGCGGGAACATCGGGACCTTGATGGCAAAGGCAAGGGAAAAGCAGGCGAACATCCACATCTGGGTGTTCCGCGGCAACGACAGCGCCAACAGGGTGG
>CAYRQC010000137.1:0-2547 GCA_964426265.1 uncultured Phycisphaerales bacterium
GAACTGGATCTCGCACACAGGCCGCAAGCCATTGACGGCCATGCCGATCGCGGCGCCTACGATGCCGTCTTCGCTGAGCGGCGTGTCGAAGCAGCGCTCCTCGCCGAACTCCTTCGTCAGGCCTTCGGTCGCGAGGAACACGCCGCCCTTCGGGCCGACGTCCTCGCCGAACACGAGCACCGACGGATCGCGCCGCATCGAGACCTTGAGCGCGTCGTTGACCGCTTGAACCATCGTCAGCGTGGGCATCGTCGAGTGTCCTCGTCGTTCACAGCGGGAACTTGCCGTCGCCGCCCGAAGCGTCGCCGCGGCGCGCGGTCAGGTCGAAGAGTTGCGCGCCCTGTCGTCGCAAGTGCGCCGGCAACTCGGCATAGACGTCGGTGAAAATGGTCTCGAGCTTGGGATGCGGCGTCGCCTCGGCCTCGCGCACTGCGGCCGAGACTTGCTCGACGGCGGCAGCGTAGATCTGCTCGCCGCTCGCCTTCGTCCACAACTTGCGGCCGGCGAGAAAGCGCTCGAAGCGCGCGACCGGGTCCTTCGCCGCCCACTGCTCGACCAACTCCTTCGGCACGTAGCGCGTCGGATCGTCGGAGGTCGAATGGCCGCCCATGCGGAACGTCACAGCTTCGACGAGCGTCGGCCCGTCGCCGCGGCGCGCGCGCGCGACTGCTTCGGCGACGACCTTGCGCACTGCGAGCAGGTCGTTGCCGTCGACGATCACTCCCGGCATGCCGTAGGCCTTGGCCTTGATCGCGTAGCTCTCCGACGCGGTCTGCTCCTCCGACGGACACGAGATCGCGTAGCCGTTGTTCTGGCACAGGAACACGCACGGCGCTTTCCACACGCCGGCGAAGTTCAGGCCGCTGTGAAAGCCGAGGCTCGACGTGCCCCCGTCGCCGAAGCTCGCGAGCGCGACCGTGTCCTCGCCGCGCACCTTCATCGCGTAGGCCGCGCCGACGGCCTGCGGGATCTGCGTCCCGATCGGCGAGCTGATCGACACGAAGTGCACGGGCTCGACGAAGGAGAAGTGCACCGGCATCTGCCGACCGCGAGCTCCGTCGCGACCGTTGCCGAACATGTTGTGCATCATCTCGAGCGGCGTGACGCCGTGGTACAGCGCCATGCCGAAGTCGCGGTAGCTCGGGAAGATCCAGTCGCTCGCGCGCAATGCGCTCGCCGCGCCGACCTGACACGCTTCGACGCCCTTGTTGGGGATCGAGAAGCCGATGCGACCCGAGCGTTGGAGCTTCAAGCACACGTCGTCGAAGGCGCGCACGAGTTGCATCGTGCGGTAGCAGTGCAGCAGCTCGTCGTTTGTCAGTTTCGGATCGTGGCCGTTGGTCGTCCCGTCGGCTTCGATCACGGAGAGCGGTGCGGTCGACGTCATGAGGCGGAACCGGATGAGGCGGCATCGGGGGCGCGGCGTTCGCGCACGAGCCGCGCGGCGAAGAACTCGCCCGCCTTGTAGCTCGAACGCACGAGCGGACCGGCGGCGACGTACAGGAAACCCAGCGCGAGTCCGAGATCGCGCAATTCGTCGAAGCGTTGCGGCGTGATCCACGCGCGCACGGGCGCGTGTTGCGCGGTCGGACGCAGGTACTGGCCGAGCGTCAGGAGCTCGACTCCGGCGTCGCGCAGGCGCTGCATCGATTCGACGACTTCTTCGGGCCGCTCGCCGAGGCCGAGCATCAGCGACGACTTCGTCAACACACTCGCGTCGATGCGCTTGGCGCCGCGCAGCGTCTCGAGCGAGCGTTCGAAGGAGCAGCGCGGGTCGCGGATCCTGCGCTGCAGCCGCGAGACGACCTCGACGTTGTGCGCGAGCACGTCGGGCCGCGCGGCCATCAAGGTCGCGAGGTCGGAGCCCTGGTAATCGGGGATCAAGGTCTCGACGACGGTCTGCGGTGCGCGCTCACGGATCTCGCGGATGCATTCGGCGTAGTGCGCGGAGCCGCCGTCGGCGAGGTCGTCGCGATCGACCGAGGTGATCACGACGTAGGCGAGCTTCATCGCGGCGACCGCCGTTCCGACGTGGGCGGGCTCCTCGGGATCGGGCGGCGCGGCGCGCTCGACGGTCGCGACCGCGCAGAAGCGGCAGCGACGCGTGCACTCGCGGCCGAGCACCATCACGGTCATCGTCGCGTGCTCGCCCTTCCAACACTCGCCGATGTTGGGACAGCGCGCTTCCTCGCACACGGTGTGCAGGTGCAGTTCTTCGGTCAGCGCCTTGAGCCGCGCATAGCTCTCCCCGCCCGGCAGCGGCACCTAGAGCCAAGCCGGCTTGGGGCTGCGCAACGGGATCGGCAGCGGACGATCGACCGCGGGCGGCGTTTCGGAGAGCGACACGGGAGATCCGGAGCCGCGGGAGGATAGCAAACGTCCAGCGCATCGCCGACCGCCGCGCGCGCGCGGAAACGCGCCGTGACATTAGGATCCGCGTCCATGCGGACCGTCTTTCGAGTGCTCGCGGCCGTGTTCGCCGTCGCGAGCGCGTTCGTGCCGAGCGAGGTGCACGAGGTGACGATCGCGGCGACCGATCCCGTGCTC
>CAYRQC010000138.1:0-9284 GCA_964426265.1 uncultured Phycisphaerales bacterium
TTCGCCCTCACCGTGATGCTGATGGGCTGGGACACTGCGATCCTGCCCGCGCCCGTCGCCGTCACCTGTGCGACGGACTTCTCCACGAAGCTGGCGGAGTCGCTGGCGTGCAGCGTGTACGTGCCCTGGTCGCCGACGATCTTGCTACCGGAGTCGACGACTTCGACGCCATCGGGCAGGTCGGAGAAGCTGATCGACACGTCGCCTGCGAGGTCGTGGCGCGTGATGTTGATCTCGGCCTTCACCATGCCGCCGCGCTCGATCGAGACGGACGCGGGCTCCTTCAGTGTGAGTTTCTGGTCGGCCTGACCGGTGACGGTGCCGCTCTTGCTGCATCCGGCGAGCGCGAGCCCGGCGATGGTCAGCGCGAGCATGATTCTGCTGTTCATGATGTTCTCCTTGCGATTGAACTGGATCGCGGCCGGCTCAGCCGGTCACGGTCAGGTTGACGTACTGCAACGCCTGGCGGCCGCTCGGGTCCTCGACGGTGATCGAGACCGCTTGATTGCTGACGAGGTCCGCCGACGCGGACGCCGCGAGGACGAACGTCGCCCTGGTCGTCTCGACCTTCATCGAGGACTGGTCGGTCTCGACGCCTTTGGGCAACTGTGAGATCGAGACCTTCACGGCGCCGGTGAAGTTCTGGCGGTCGATCGCGACTTCCAGGGCGGCGGTTTCGCCCCTGCGGATCGTCATGGAGCGGACCGTCGTCGCGGTCAGCGACTGGCCATCGGTTCCACGCACCGTGGCGCTCTGGCACGCGGAGGTCATGAGGATGCATGCAGCGAGAGCGGCAAGCAGCGAGGTGTTCGGCGAGGGGGACTTCATCGATCACTCCAATCGAAGAGAGGGAACGTGCTTCGGAAAACCAAGGAACTGTGCCACGATGGAGCGTCCGACATGGCGACCGATCGGACGCGAGATGCGAGTGCGCAAGACACGGGAATGACTGCGCGATCGAACCGACGAAAGCGAACGCGTCGGCAGACAATCGGAACGCAGAAGAGCGAAGGTAGAGAGGCTGCGGATCAGGACTTGTCGGTGTTCTTGTCCTGGTCGGAAGTATGCGCGGCGACCTTGCGCTGGGCCTTGCCGAACGCCTGCTGCGCCTTCCCCTCGAGCTCCTTCAGCTTGCCCTTGATCTGCTCGGTGTTGTCGCCAGTCAAGACGCCGGCGACATTGCGCACCTTTCCCGCGACCTCCTTGGCCGCCCCTTTGATCTCATTCTTGACGCCGCGTTGGTCGAGATTGCTGCCCATGAGCCCTCCAATCGGTGAAGTGTGCGCCACTCCGGCCGGGTGCCGGTGGTGCTGATGAATGCGATGAAACGCAAGCATCGTGCCGCCGTCACGAGTCTCCGGTTCCGGCACGGGAGCGCGCGCGCATCGTGATTCACCCGGCAACCGGATGATGCACGACACCATTTGTAGAACCGGTCCGGTTGCGGCTACACACCTCCGCTCCGACGATGACCATTCCGGATCTTTTCGACCGAGCTCGCCCCGATCCACCGCTGGCACGATTGTTGACAGGTCGTGATCGGAGAAACAGAAATGCTTGAAACTGTCGCGGTCGTGTTGCTCATCCTCTGGCTGCTTGGCCTGGTCACCTCGTACACGATGGGAGGATTTGTTCACGTCCTCCTGGTCATTGCAGTCGTGGTGATCCTGCTCCGGTTGATCCGCGGGCGACGCATTGCGTAGCGGACCGAGAATCGGGCGGCACATCGACGTGGGGTGACGCGGGCTCTCAGGCTCGCGGCCGGACTCACCGCTGTGGTCCCGTCCTGCTGGTCCACGATGTGCGCCGTCAGGAAGCGATCAACCTCCCAGGAACAACGGAGTGCATGCGATGGACTTGTATCACCTCCCCGAGCTGCCCTACGACCTCAGCGCACTCGAGCCGCACGTCTCCGCGAAGATCCTCGAGCTGCACCACGCCAAGCATCACGCGGGATACGTCAAGAACGCGAACCGGACGCTCGAGCTGCTGGACGAGGCGCGCGTGAAGGAGGACTTCACGCGGGTCGCGGCGCTCGAACGCGCGCTCGCGTTCCATCTCTCGGGTCACATCCTCCACTCGATCTTCTGGCTGAACCTCGCACCGGCGGCCGGCGGCTTGCCGGAGGGCGAGCTCGCCGCCGCGATCGAACGCGACTTCGGCAGCTTCGAGAAGTTCAAGCGGCAGATGAACGAGGTGGCCGCGTCCATCATGGGATCAGGGTGGGCCGCGCTCGTCTGGGAACCGCTCGGCCGACGTCTCTTGATCACGCAGATCTATGACCACCAGTCGAACCTGAGCCAATGCGGCGTTCCACTGATGGTGATCGACGCCTGGGAACACTCCTACTACCTGCAGTACCACGATCGAAAGGCCGAGTTCTTCCAGGCGCTGTGGAACCTGTGGAATTGGCCGGACATCGCGGGGCGCTTCGCGTCGGCGCGGAAGCTCGAGCTGCGGCTTGCCCACGCCGCGAGCTGACCGGCCGCACGGCGCCATGGTTCACGTGGAGACATCGATCGAGGTCGACGTCGCCGTGTCGGAGGCGTACTGCCAATGGACACGGTTCGACGAGTTTCCAAACTTCATGGCAAACGTGAAGAGAGTGCGTCCACTCGCCGACGGAACGCTGCAATGGAAGATCAAGATCGGCGGCAGGCGCTTCGAGTGGACGGCGTCGATCACGCAGCAGGAGCCCGATCGGCGCATCACCTGGCAGAGCATCCGCGGCGCGCGCAATCACGGGTCAGTCGGTTTCGGGCCGCTCGCCGCCGATCGAACGCGCGTGTCACTGCAGCTCGACTACGAGCCGGCCGGGATCCTCGAGCGCGTGGCGCGCTCGCTCGGTGTCGTGGCTGTATTGCTCGACGGCGAGCTGCGGCGTTTCAAGAGCTTCACCGAGAGCCGCATTCGCGCACGCACGCGATCGGAGCTGCGCCGCCACAACCTTGGTCTCCTCAAGAAGCGCCTTGCGGAATAGGCTCGCGACGCCTGCTGATCAGAGTGGAAGCGTGGCAGTCGCAAGTCCGGGACGATCATGCGAGCCTCCAAGACCCCGCATCGCCGCAGCCGCTTGCGCGTTGGCCCACATTGCTTGGCTCACCTCACCTGGCACGGCGGCGCGTCAGCTGCACGAGCCCGACCACGGCCACGACCGCGCCGGCGCCCACCAGCCAGATGGACTTGTCACTCGGGGCTCCTTGGAAGAGCTTCGAGACTTCCGAAGTGAAGGAGTGGTTGGCGTTGTAACCGAAGATGAGCAGCGCCACACCGACCGCCAGGAGGACGATTCCGACCAGAGTGTTGTTCATCGAAGTGCCTCGAATTACGACGTACATGGAATCACCGAGCCAAGGAACGCAACTCCCTTGCCGCGAACCCTGCTCGATGGAGGAATCACCGAGAACGAGCCGCAGCGGGTGCGGGCGCTCGGCATCACACGCGCACGAGCGACGCCAGGCGCTGCACCTCGGCCTGCATCTCCGCGAGCGTTCCCACGAACTGGCAGCTGCCCTTCCACTGGATGCGCTCGCGGGCCTGGTCCGGGTCGAGATTCATCGTCCAGGTGCCGATGAGGATCGGCACCTCCGGGAAACGCTGGGCCAGCCGCTTGCAGAGGTAGCGGAGGCGACCGAATGAGAGCGGCGGTAGCTGCGAGACACAGACCGCCTCGGCCTGCATCGACGCGATCTCGCCGAGGGCCTCGCTCATCAGCGCCTCGTGGGGCACCTCGCGCGCATCCGCACCGACCAGCGCGAGGATCTGGCACACCATCGCGCAGACCAACCCGTCGGCCGCTTCACCGGCGGGAATGCAGAGCACGCGGAGGGGAGCCTGCGGCGCCGAGCCCGCATCCGGTGTGACAAGGCGCTCGCTTCCGTGGAGCTCCGCGTCGCGATCTCCCGCCTCGTCGATCAGGTCGCGCACGCCGTGCTCCACCTTGACCAGGGTCAGGTCGTCGATCACGTGCTCACGTCGATCCTGCTGCGCCATGCAAAGCACCGGAAGGATGACGGCGTCGTAAACCTCGGTCAGGCTCTTTCCGTTCTTCAGGTCGCCGGCGACCAGCTTCCACGCCTCCTCCGGATCCATCACGAGGAGGCGCTGATAGAGGCGGGGTGCTGGCGAGAGCACCGGCTGGTCGCCAAGCAGCAACGACAGGAACCGCATCTGGGGGATGTGTCTTCCCATCACGGCGAGGCAGACGGTCATCGGCGTCGCGAGGACGAGGCCGGGGACTCCCCACAGCCACGTCCAGAACACGGCGCTCACCACCAGCGCGGTCGAGGAGACCCCCACGTGGCCTTGGTAGACGAGTGGCTCGACCAGGTTGCTCGCGACCAGCTCGACCACGACGAAGAGCGCCAGCACGAGGAGCGGTGTCGTCCAGCCGTCGCCGATGACGAGTGCGTAGACGACGGTCAAGCTGGCTGCGATCCAGCTTCCGAGGTTGGGGACGAACCGGAGCACCGCCGCGAGGAACCCCCAGAGCAGGCTGTTTGGAACGTCGAGCAGCATGAGCCCGACGCCCATCACGACGCCAAAGAGACCATTGATCAGCGAAATCGCGAACAAGTAGCGGCTCAGCCGACGCGCCCCATCGTTGAGCGCGTGCGTCGTGACCATGGCGCTGCCTCCGCCGGCCAATGCGATGAAGCGATCACGCAAGTCATCGCGTTGCAGCAGCATCAGGATCACGAGGATCACGACGAGGCCGGCGACACCCAGCAGCAACAGGAGCGACTCGAGCCCGGCCGGAACCCAATCGAGCCCGAAAGCCGGGAGCGGCGTCGGATCAGCCGCCACGACCAGCGGAGCCGGGCCGGCGGAGTGTCCTTCAGCCAGCCCATCCCCCAAGTCATGGATCGCGGTGGTTGCGCGCTTCAACGGCGCTTGCAACTGGTCGCGCAGCAGCGCGACCTTGCGCTGCAGGTGTTCCTTGTACTCGGGAAACTGCTCGACCATCGTCGTCGCCTGGGCGGCGACGAGCCATCCGACGAGGCCGATCACGACGAACGTGAAAAGCGTCACCACCAGGACTGACGCCACGCGCCCGAGCCGCCAGCGCTCGAGGCGCGTCACGAGGGGCGAGAGCACGAAGGTCAGGAACCCGGCGAGCGCGACCGGCACGAGTACGGTCTTGGCAAGAAAGAGGGCAGCCACCACCAGGACTACGGCGGCGAGCCGAATGAGGCGTTGGCTCGGCATGTCGGGTCAATGCTCCTCGGAACGTCCTCGCCGAACCGCCTCAACAGGAACGTCGCGACGTCCCCGCTTCAACTACGGCAAGAGGCATGCCGCGGCGCGCTCTGTGACTCGTGGCACGCGCCGTGCATCGTGCTCTCGTGTTGCGCGACTTCGAAGTCGAACCGCATGCATTCGTTTTGCATGAAGCCGACCATCGGCATTCGGACGATCGAACAGGACAGGAGTGCGTCATGAGAATGAGAATGTTGTCGATCCTGGCTGGCGCCATGTTGACCGGCTGCATTGCACGCGGCGGCTTGATCGTCGGCGAGCGTGATCCCTACTGGGACGGCCATGCTTATGTGACATTCACGGAACACGTGCACTGCGTGGGCTGCGGCCACTACTACTACGACAGCGGTTGGAACCTCTACCCGGCGAACCATGTCTACGTCCAAGCCGGCTACGCGCGCCACAGCCTCTACCGGGGACGACCGGGCCACGGCCACGGCCACCATTAGTCCGTCGGCGCGAGCACCAAGGCATCGCGGCTGAGGCGCCGAGTCAGGCGCCGAGCGGGAGGAGTCGCATCATCGCCAGCGCGGTCCGCATCAGGCGCGAGCGCTGGCGCGGAGCGTCGACCGACGGCGACCCGCGCACCATCGCCATGGCGGCACCGGCGGCGAGTCCCGAGCCGAGATAGGCGAGCGGATGTTTCCCGGCGCACGCGCTCGCGACCGCACCCAGATCGTCGACCACGCCCATGCCGTCGTGGAGCAGCTCCTGGAGCAACTCCTCGCGGCGGCGAGCGAAGGCGCGATCGACGTCGTCGTTCCAGCTCATGCGGTGCTCCGCGGACTGCCATTGGGACGCGACGTGACCGGGGTCGCCGGCTCACTCGCGGGCACCTTCGTGGGCGATTTCGCCGGCCGACGGAGCGCCTTGTCGAGCATGGTGCGCCGGGTCTTCCACTGGACGAGGAACAGCGCGAGAAACGGCAGTGTGAGCGCGAGCAGCCCGCCCCCCAACTCGCCCACCCAATCGGCCCCCGCCCAACGCGCGATGGCGTGGTGAAGCCCAGCGACCACGAGCAGCGCCGCCGAGACGATGATCGTCAATGCCGCCGCCAGCGCCGCGACCCGGAAGACCGCAGTGAAGACGCCGTCGATCGCGCGCAGCTTCAGCCGCTTCCAACCGAGCGACGCGAACTCGCTCCCCTTCCCGAAGAGCGCCCGGGCGTGGAGCGCGAGCTGCCGCAGCAGCGCCACCAGCTCCGCGTCCGCGGAAGCGTCGGGTGGCGGTGCGGCAGTCGGCCGCGTGCCACGTCCGTTCGAGGAGGGCGCTGGACCCATGGAATGCGCGGTCAACCCGTGCTCAGGAGCGACGGCGGAGCGCGAGACCGAGCAGCGTCCCGACGCCGACCGCCATGAGGAGCGACTTGAACGGGTTGACGGCAATGTAGCTCTTCACCTGGCCCTGATAGCGCTCGATCGACTCACGGCCGCTGGCGAGCAGCTCCTTGCCGCGCTCCTTGAGGCGGTCGGTGCCGTCGCTGACGTTGTCGACCGCGATCGACCCGAGGCCCTTCACGTCTTGCAGCACGCGTCGCGACTGGTCGCGCAGGTTGCGCCCGCCAGTCGGGCTACGAGAGTTGACGCTGTTCATGTAGGTGTCTCCGTGTTCATTTCTGGTCAATGCAGCTCCTGGCGGCGACCGCTGACGCGATCCCGATTCATCGCTGCGACTCCTGAATGCACGGAGCGGAGAGTGCAAGCCTCATGCCTTCGACGAATCAGGAGCTCCCGCCTGGGCGACGCGGCCCGGAAGGCGCGATTGTTCAACCAAGCTGAAACCCTTACACCTACCCTGTCCACATCAACACGATGAGTGCCGCGGGGACGGCGAGCGCGCGAGCGACGGAGTCCCGGTCGAACATGTCCACTTCCGCCAAGACCAGTCCCGCCGCCACCGCCGCCAC
Source organism: uncultured Phycisphaerales bacterium (assembly GCA_964426265.1). Classification (GTDB taxonomy): domain Bacteria; phylum Planctomycetota; class B15-G4; order B15-G4; family SIAN01; genus SIAN01. The sequence continues at coordinate 7,166 of CAYRQC010000138.1, forward strand.
TCCGGTCGCAGCGCCGCAGCTCTCGCTGCTCGTCGTCGACGACGACCGCGAGTTCCGCGAGAGCCTCGTCATGCTGCTCCGGACGCAGGGCTTTGCGGTGAAGGGCGCCGCCTCGTGCGCCGCAGCACGCACCGCGATCGACGAGCAGACGTTCGATGCGATCCTCGCGGATCGCGAGCTCCCCGACGGCGACGGGGTCGAGCTCCTCAACGCCCGCGGCGACGGGATGACCGAGCTCATCGTCATCACGGGCCACGCGACGGTCGCGTCCGCGGTCGCTGCGTTGAAGGACGGCGCGCTCGACTACCTCACGAAGCCGATCGATGTCGCGAAGCTCGAGAGCACGTTGGCGAATCTCACGCGCACGCACTCCCTCAAGCGGGAGGTCCGCGCGCTGCGTTCCGAGCTGCTCTCGCACGGGAAGTTCGGTCCGCTCGTCGGGCGGTCGAGCGTGATGCAGCCGGTCTTCGAGCAGATCTCGCGGGTCGCGCCCACCGACGCCAGCGTCCTCATCGAGGGTGAGAGCGGCTCCGGCAAGGAGGTCGTGGCGCAGGCGATCCACGACCTGAGCCGCCGGAAGGACGCGAAGCTCGTCGCCGTGAACTGCGGTGCGATCCCCGAGACGCTGATCGAGAGCCAGCTCTTCGGCCACGAGCGCGGCAGCTTCACCGGCGCCGACAAGATGCATCGCGGCTTCTTCGAGCGTGCGGACGGCGGGACGCTCTTCCTCGACGAGATCGCCGAGATGCCTGTGCAGTTGCAGGTCAAGCTGCTGCGCGTCCTCGAGACCAGCAAGATCCAGCGCATCGGTGGCACGGAAGAGACCACCACCAACGTGCGCGTGCTCGCGGCAACCAACCGCGATCCGCAGCAGGCGATCCGCGACGGGAAGCTGCGCGAGGACCTCTACTTCCGGCTCGCCGTCTTCCCGATCCACCTGCCGCCGCTGCGCGAGCGGCGCGGCGACGTCGTCCTGCTCGCCGAGCACTTCCTCGGCCTGCTCAACCGGGCGCACGGCACCAAGAAGGCGTGGGCACCGGACGCCGTCCTGCGCCTCGAAAAGCGTGAGTGGAAGGGCAACGTGCGCGAGCTGAAGAACGCCGTCTACCGCGCCTACATCCTCGCGGACGACACGCTGGTGGAGGAGGCGGCCGTCGCGACGACGCCGAGCGAGGCTGCTGTCTCGGGATCGATGCTCGCGGTCCGCGTCGGCGCGTCGATCGCGGACGCCGAGCGCGCCCTGATCTTCGCGACGCTCGAGCTCACGAACAGCGACAAGCCGGCCGCGGCCAAGATCCTCGGCATCAGCTTGAAGACGCTCTACAACCGTTTGAACGTCTACGACGCGTCGACCTCCTGACGGAACCGCGCGATGACCGAGGGCTCCTCCGCTGACGGTGTCGATCGCGCCGCGTTGCACACTTTCATGGAGCGGGTGCGCGCGACGCTCGGGCACGACCTCCGCACGCCACTCGGGACGATCGTGAACTACGCGACCGTGCTCGAGATGGGTACCGGGCTCGACGAGGAAGAGCTGCGCGACCTGCCGCGGCGCATTCGCGCCCAGGCGATGCAGAGCGCGGAGATGCTGGAACTGCTCCTCGACGCCACGCTCCTCGCGGCGTCTGTTCCGGCGTTCACACCGGTTGATCCGAGCGCACTCCTCCAGTCGATCGTCGCCGACCTCGAGCGCGACGCGAGCCGGCGCGAGCCGATCCCGCCACCTGCGCCGCCTGCGCACGCCGCGCACGGTCCCGACACGGTTGAGCTCGAGCCCGAGATCGTCCGCTTCGCGTGGCGCGCTTTCCTGCTGCTCGACAGGAGTGCCTCCTCGCATCCACCGTCCGCTGCGCACACGACGGTCGAGCGGCGCTCCGATCGCGTGCGACTGGGCCTGACCGTCCGTCGACCGACCTCCCGGCCGCAAGGCAACGACGGCGCCGCACCGGTCGACCTCGACGCGTTCACGCGCGGTGGAGAGGTGACGGCCCCGGAGACCCATCGCCTCGCGCTCCGGCTGAGCCGCGAACTCGTCGCAGCTCGCAGCGGCGAACTCGAACTCTGTGGTCGCGTCGGCGCGGACGCCGCGATCTACATCAGCTTTCCACGATCGAGTTGA
>CAYRQC010000139.1:0-3212 GCA_964426265.1 uncultured Phycisphaerales bacterium
TCCACGGCGCGCGCGTCATTCGCGGCGGCCCGCTTCAGCTCGGTCTCCTCGAGCGTCTGCAGCGTGAGGATGATCGACTCGCCATTCTTGCGTGCATCGCGAATGAGCAGGTTCACGCCGAGCAGGATGAAGTGTCCGACATGCGCGCTGCCGCCTCCGTCGTAGTTGCCTTTGCCATCGTCGAGGCGCACCAAGATGGTGTCACCGAACAGCTCGTTTGCCGTGGCGAGCAGCTCCGGAGCGGTGAACTGGCGCGGCGTGTAGGTCAGGATCTCGACGTCGCACGCGCGCACGTCGTTCGCGAGCCCGATGGCGGGTGTCTTCTCCTGCGCGGTCGCCGGCAGCGCAAGCAGGGTGACGGCGATCAGTTGGACCAGGAAACGGTTCATCGTTCGATCTCCTTGGATGCAATCGGCGTGAAGAGGATCACGCGTACGTCTCCGGCGCGCATCTCCATCCGGTCACGCAGAACCACCGTGGCGACGAGCGCCGTTGGTGTGGGATTCGAAGGGGGCGGAGAGCTCTCGAGAGACTGTGGGATTGCGGTGCGCTCAGTCACCGGTAGCAGCAACCGCAGCGCGAGCAGCAGCGTCGCCGCCGCGGCGAGCCACGGTGCGATTCGCCGCACGAGCGGCCGACCACGCAGCCGCCACGGCAGCGCGGGCACTGGCGGTGTACTCGCATTCCAGGCGTTCCGCAGCCACTCGACGGTCGCGCGCGTCTCTTGATCGGGCGCGTCGAGTGACGCCGTCGGCTCGGGCGGCTCGACCACGCGCCACGCGGCAGCCAGCGCGTTGAGCGGATCGTGGGCGTCGGGCTCGTCTCGCGTGCTCACGTCGCCCCTCCGTCGTTCAGGGCGAGCCGCGGCGCGAGCAGCTCGCGCAACCGCCGGCGTGCCGTCATCAGCAGCACACGAACCGTGCTCTCCGTGATCGCGAGTGCGGCCGCGACCTCGCTCGTCCGCTCGCCTTGGAGGTCGTGCAGCACGAAGATCTCGCGCTCGCGCGGTGAGAGGTGGCGGAGGCTCGCGGTGATCAGCGCGGCGAGCTCATGCTGCTCCGCGACCGCTGTCGGATGCGGCAGCGTCGCCGGCAGCACGCTCGCCGCTGCGTCGCGTTCAGCGCGGGCGCGCGCCGAGCTCCGCCGCAGCCGATCGCGGCAGTGGTTCAGCACCACCGTGTTGCGCCACGTCGCCCACGAGCGGCGCGTGTCGAAGCGGGAGAGCTGGTCGAAGAGGTGGAGCATCGCATCCTGCGCGGCGTCGTCGGCTTCGCTCCGCTCGGCGAGCAAACCGAGGCAGAGCCGCCAGACGACCGGATGTTCCAACCGGAAGAGGCGCGCCATCGCCTCGCCATCGCCCGCCAGCACGGCGGGAACGAGAGCTCGTTGGGTGGCGTCCGGTTCCGATGGAGGTTTGGGCTGCATCGTGCGGTGACGGTACGCGGCAGACGCCGCGGGCGCTTAGAGGCCGCTCCAGTCGACCCCGGGGGCGAGACTCGAGTGTGGAGGCGTCCGGAGCCACGCGCCGCGAGGCGGCCATCCGGACGCGCGCTCTACTTCGTATTCGTAGCAAGGGCGTGACCGACGCTCGTCTACCACCGGAGGTCTCGATGATCGCGCGATTGCCACCGCCGCCGCGAGCTGCGCTGGGCCTTGTTACGTGGCTCACGGCTGTTCTCGCCGCTGCCTGCTCGAGCGATGGCGCGCGATCGTCGCGGGCGGCCAACGCGGCACCCGGAGATGCCCTCTCCACCGACGCCATCACTTGGCGAGACTTCGCGCCCGACCTCTTCGAGCAAGCGCGCGCGCAGCGCCGCCTCGTCCTCCTCGACCTCGGCACCGGCTGGTGCCACTGGTGCCATGTCATGGAGGAGACGACCTACCGCGATCCGGCGGTCGTCGCGCTCCTCGGCCAGCACTACCTCGCCGCGAAGGCCGATGCCGACGCACGCCTCGACCTCGCGCAGCGCTACGAGGCGTACGGCTGGCCAGCGACGATCCTCTTCGATGCCGACGGACGCGAGCTGGCGAAGCTGCGCGGCTACCAGGCGCCGGCGCGCATGGCGTCATTGCTCCAAGCTTTCGTCGACGATCCCACCCCCGGACCGTCCGCACTCGATTCGGTCGCCGATCGCTCAACTCCGCGCTACGCCGAGAGCTCGGCGCTCCCCGCTGCACTGCTCGATGAGCTGCTTGCTCTCCATGTCGCCGCGTATGACCCGATCCACGCCGGCTTTGGCACTACGCACAAGTACCTGCCCGACTGGAGCCTCGAGCTCGATCTCGAGCGCGCCCGCCGCGGCGACGGCGACGCGCAGCAACGCGCCCGCGCGACGCTCACCGCAGCACGCAAGCTGATCGATCCAGTGTGGGGCGGCCTCTGGCAATACTCCGACAGTGGCGACTGGGACCATCCACACTTCGAGAAGATCATGTCGCTGCAAGCGACGGGGCTACGGATGTGGGCCCAGGCGTTCGCACTCTGGAATGACCCAACCGATCGCGACGCCGCGCAGGTGATCCATCGCTGCCTCACGACGTTCCTGCGCGCGCCCGACGGGACCTTCTTCGCGAGCCAGGATGCCGACCTGGTCGCCGGCGAGCATGGCGGCGACTACTTCGCGCTCGACGATGCTGGACGGCGCGCCCGCGGCATTCCGCGCATCGACACGAGTTGCTACGCCCGCGAGAACGGCCAGGCGATCGAGGCGCTCGTCGTACTCTTCGAGGCGACCGGTGATGAGAACGCGCTCACCGAAGCAGAGACGGCGGGGCGCGTGATGCTCGCGACACGCCGAGTGAGCGGCGGCGGCTTTCGTCATGGCGAGCGTGATGACGACGCGCACTACCTCGGCGACACGCTGGCGATGGCACAAGCGCTCTTCGAGCTCTCGCAAGCAACCGGCGATCACGCGTGGCTCGCTGCCGCCATCGAGGCGATCGACTTCATCGACGCGCATTTCGGTCGGCTCGCGAGCGCAAACACGAGCACGAACCCGACCACGAGCAACGCCGCTGCCGGCTACCCGACCGCGCTCCCCGAGCCCGATGCGACGGGCACTCTTCCGCAGCCGCAGCGCGACGAGAACCTCGCGCTCGCGCGCCTCGCCCACCAGCTCCACGCGCGCACCGGCTTGGAGCGCTTCGTTGGCATGCGCGAGCGAGCGCTGCGCTACCTCGTCACACCGGAGATCGCTCGCCGCCAGCCGACC
>CAYRQC010000140.1:0-4690 GCA_964426265.1 uncultured Phycisphaerales bacterium
GCGTTCGCGGCGGCGTCGCTCGGCCTCATTGGCGACCCGTCCGTGATCCCGGAGCTCGAATGCGTCGTCATCAATGATCGGCTCCACGCCAACCAGGATGTGCGATCGGTGGCGGTCCGCGCGCTCGGATTGATCGAGGGTCGACCCGAGCCGATCGTCCGGTTCCTGCTGGGACTGATCGAGGACGACAAGCTCGATCACGTCGTGCGCGCGCAGGCGCCGACGGCGCTCGCCCGACTCGCACGGCAGCCGGCAGCGCGCGGAGTGGTGCGCTCCGTGCTACCGGCGTGTCTTGCGCGCCTCACTCACGACAAGAGCGACAACGATCTGCTGCGCTCGCTCGCGGTTGCACTCGGCGGCATCGCAGCGCTCGACGATGAGGAGGTGGTCGCAGCGCTGAAGGAGTCGGCAGCCGAGTGCCGTGACGAGCAGACGCGGCACTTCGCGGTGATGGCGCTCGCCGAGATCGGTGCCGGCGATCCACGACCCGACCTGCACCTGGCTGAGCACCGTCACTTGCAACAGTTCTTCCTGAAGGAGCTGCTGCAGCCCAAGCCGGTCACCGCGACGCCATGGGGTGCACTCGCGCTCGCGATCTGGTCGCGCACCAAGGGCCTCGACCGCGACCTCGCGGCGGCGGCGATCGCGAAGCTCCAAGAGGCGTTCAGCGACGTCCACAACCCTAGCTATCGGGCGGCGGTGGCGGTGGCACTCGGGCTCGCCGGAGCAACCGACGCGCGGAGCGACCTGCTCAACGTGCTGGCGACCGAGAAAAACAGCTCGCTGCGCAGCTATGTAGCGATCGGGCTCGGGCTGATGGGCGCGAGCGAAGCCGTGGAGCCACTGCGCGCGCTGCTGCTCGACCAGGGGCAGGATGGCATGCTGCGGCTGCAGATTGCGCGCGCGCTCGGCCTGCTTGGCGATGGGCGAGCGGTCGACGACCTGGCCGCGAGCTTCCGCGCTGCAGCGACTGGAGGCGAGGCGGCATCGATGGCAAAGGCACTCGGCTTGATCGGTGATCGCGATGCCGTCGACCCGTTGCTCGCCGTGCTCGAAGACCCGCAGCAAGCGGGCATCCGGCGCGGCTTCGCGGTGGTCGGCCTCGGCCTGCTCACCGAGAAGAGCCGGCTGCCGTGGAACGCGGTCTTCACCGTGGCCACCAACTATCGGGCGCGGACGCCAGCGCTTGCCGAGATTCTCGACATCTTGTGATGGACGGGAGCTGGACGAACGAGAGCACGGGCGGGCGATATCTGGCCCGCCCGTGCTCTCGTTCTGTCACCTCGGGTGGTGGGCGACCGCCAGTGCTGTGCTCTGTGGTGTGTGGGTGACGACTCGCAGCGCTGCTGTTTCCACCGCGCCAGCGAGTCGAGCCGCGGTACGCGTGTTGCAAATGATTGTGTCGTTCGGCGGACCGCATCTGCGGTCTGTGTCTTCTCCCGCCAGTTCGACGCGCTTTCTCCCGGCGCATGCATGGAAGGACTCTCCCATGAGGAAGTCATCGCTGCGTGCGGGGCTCTGCTCCGCGGTCTTCTTGATGCCTCTCGATCTCTTGGTCGCACACGGCGGCCACTACCCCGGACCGACCGACACCGTGCCGCCGAATCTCGGCGGTGGCGGCGACACGACACCGCCGGGTGGCAATCCTGGCGGCTCGACGACGCCGCCCGGTCCTGGCGGTTCGACCGGCAATCGTGGACCGACGACGCCCGGCAGCAAGGGACCGACGACTCCCGGCGGGTCCAGTGGTGGCGGTGGCTACAGCCGCAACAAGAACAAGGAATCGGGCGGCTTCGAGCAGTGGGAGTTCTGGTGGGAGGCCAATGACGATGCCTTCCTCGATCTCAAGCTGCGGCTGCGAACCCTCACCGGTTCGACGTCGGTCAGCCCCTTCAACCTGGGTCGCGGCCGGCTCGAGGCCGTCGGGGCGACGCAGCGCGTGAGTGAGGCCGATCGGCTAAACGTGCGCGAAGCGCTGCTCGCGGCGCTCGCTTCGGACGATGCCGACATCGTCGACTCCGCGGCCATCGCCGTCGCACGCATGTCACCGGCGGAAGACGCCGCGGCGATCGTGCTGGCGCTGGTCAAGACGCTGCACCACGCGCAGAAGTCGGCGCGCGAAGCGGCGGCGCTCGCGCTCGGCATCCTCGGTGCTCCGGAAGCGCTCGGCACTTTGCGCGAGCTGTTGCTCGACACGCCGGCGGGGCGCCAGCTCACCGGCAAGGAGAGCGAGGTCGAGAACCTCGTGCGCGCGTTCGCGGCGGCTTCGATGGGACTGATCGGCGATCCGTCCGCGATCGCCGACCTCGAACGCGTCGTCACTGACGATCGGCTGCACGCCAGCAGCGACGTGAAGGCGCTGGCGATCCGCGCGCTCGGCCTGATGAAGGGCGGCCAGAGTCAGTTGGTGCCGTTCCTGCAATCGCTGATCGAGGATGAGGCATTGAATCACGTGGTGCGCGCGCAGGTGCCAGGTGCACTGGCGCAGCTCGCGCAGCAGCCGGGAACCGGTGGCGTGGTGCGGGCGGTGCTGCCGACGTTGCTCGCGCGTCTCACCAACGACAAGTCGGACAATGACCTGCTGCGGTCGCTCGCGGTCGCGCTCGGTCGGATCGCGACGCTCGACGACACTGAAGTGGTCGACACGTTGACCCAGGTGGCCGCCCGCTGTCGTGACGAGCAGACGCGCCACTTCTCCGTGATGGCGCTCGCCGACATCGGATTGCGCGACACCGAGCCCGCGGTCCACGGCGACCAGCAGAAGCGCCTGCAGCAGTTCTTCCTCAAGGAGATGTTGCAGCCCAAGCCGATCACGGCGACTCCGTGGGGTGCCCTTGCATTGGCGGTCTGGTCGCGCAACCGCGGCCTCGACCATGAGCTCACGGAGATGGCGCGCGTGAAGCTCGCGGAGGAGTTCCGCGAGCAGAACAACCCGAGCTATCAGGCGGCCGTTGCCGTCGCGCTCGGACTGGCCAACGCGACCGAGGCGAAGAACGAGCTGCTCGACACCTTCCTCAAGGAGCCGAGCCAGTCGCTCCGCAGCTACACCGCGGTCGGGCTCGGCCTCATGTGCGCGAACGAGGCGGCGGAGCCGCTGCGCGCGGTGCTGCCGAAGAAGGGGCTCGACACCACGATGCGGCTGCAGCTCGCACGTGCGCTCGGGTTGCTGGGTGATCGCCGCGCCGTCACCGATCTGGTGGCGAACTTCCGCACGGCGGAGACGCAGGTCGAGGCCGCCTCGACGGCGGAGGCGCTCGGGCTGATCGGGGATCGGGCCGCGGTCGATCCGCTGCTCGCAGTCCTGCAGGACGAGCAGCAGTCGGGGATCCGGCGCGGCTTCGCGGCGGTCGGCCTGGGGCTGCTCGCCGAGAAGAGCGAGCTGCCTTGGAACGCGGTCTTCACGGTCGGTTCGAACTACCGGGCGCGGACGCCGGCGCTGGCCGAGATCTTCGACATCTTGTGAGAAGTCGTGGAGCGGGCGTTCATCGGTAATCGCGATCGATATTCGCTGAACTGATATTTGCTGAACGGACATTCATGCAGGAGTAGCGGCGCGGCGCGCGGCTCCGGAGGCTCATCGTGCAGGCAGAGCTTCCGGAGGTGCGCCGCGCCGCCGTTATTGGCGCGCGAGCGTTTCGCGGTGTACGCACACTCGCGCAGCCCGTCGGTCCGCTGGTGAGCGGGCGCTACGCTGTCCGCTCGCTCACCTTGCCGATGACCGCGAGACCCTTTCGTGCCGACCCCCGACCGCAAGCCCGAACCCAAGCCGAAGAAGACGCGATTCCACGTGATCTTCCTGCTGCTCGCCGTGACGGGCGTGCTCCTGCTTCACCAGCTCATGGACGACTTCGGCACGGTCAAGCGCATCGACTACAGCGAGTTCCAGCAGAGGCTCCATTCCGGTTCCAGTGAAATCAACGACGTGACCGTGGCGGCGGATGAGATCCAGGGCGAGCTCATCGATCCAAAGACCAAGGTGAAGAGCCGCTTCGTCACGACGCGCCTCGATCTCGAGCTCGCGGCCGAGCTGGGTTCCGCCGGGGTGAAGTTCAAGGGGCAGCCGCAATCGCTCCTGGTCGCCGTGCTGGGGTGGATCGCGCCGATCGTCTTCTTCGTACTGCTCTGGATGATGATGTCGCGCCAGATGGGAGGCAAGGGCGCGCCCGGCTTCATGAACATCGGCAAGAGCAAGGTGCGCGTCTACGTCGAGTCCGACACCCGTGTCTCGTTCGCCGACGTCGCCGGCGTCGACGAGGCGAAGGACGAGCTGATGGAGATCGTCGAGTTCCTGAAGGACCCGGTGGTACACGGGCGGCTCGGCGGACGGATGCCGCGCGGGGTGCTGCTGGTGGGGCCGCCGGGTACCGGCAAGACGCTGCTCGCGCGCGCGGTCGCCGGCGAGGCTGGGGTCCCGTTCTTCTCGATCAGCGGCTCCGAGTTCGTGGAGATGTTCGTCGGCGTCGGAGCGGCGCGCGTGCGCGACCTCTTCGAGCAAGCCAAGGAGAAGGCGCCGGCGATCGTCTTCATCGACGAGCTCGATGCGCTCGGCAAGGCGCGCGGCGCGGGTCCGCTCTACGGCGGCCACGACGAGAAGGAGCAGACGCTCAACCAATCGCTGGTCGAGATGGACGGCTTCGACACGCGCAGCGGGATCGTGCTGATCGCCGCCACCAATCGCCCCGAGATCCTC
>CAYRQC010000141.1:0-4164 GCA_964426265.1 uncultured Phycisphaerales bacterium
CGGCGGCGCCTACAAGTCGCTCGGCCTTCAGGATCGGGGCGGGGAGCTGTTGGAGGAGGCCCTCAGGATTCGGCGGCGCGAGCTTGGCGACGACAGCGAGGAGGTGGCCCGCACTTTGGGCCAAGTCGGCGGGTTCTGGCACGGCAGGCTTCAACCGGCGAAGGCCGAGGCGTGCTACCGCGAGGCGATCGCCATCTACCGAAAGCACCATCCCGAGGGCTGCCCGGACCTTGCCGACTCTCTCCGCACTCTCGGGGAGCTATTGATCGATCGCGGAGACGCCGAGGGCGCGGAGCCGCTCCTGCAGGAGGCTCTCGCGATGCACGCCCGCTTGTGCGGCAGTGCGAGTTGGGAGACCGGCGCGACCCTGCACCACTTGGCCCGAGTCGAGCAAGTCAAAGGAGAAGGCGATCAAGCGGACGCCCTGTTCCGGAAGTCGCTTTCCACCTTCTCCGATCTCGGGATCGAGGATCATCCGGAGGTCGTCTGGTGTCTGCACAACTACGCCGTCCTGCTGCGCAAGCGAGGGGACTTCGACCAGGCCGAGTCCGTCCTGCTGCGGGCCATCGAGATGGCTCGGAGGATCTACGACGCCTCGCATCCGCGCATCGGGCAGGTCCTCCATCAGCTCGGACTCGTCTACCTGGCCAAGAGCGAGCCCAACCGCGCCGAGCCGATCCTGCGCGAGGCTTACGAGCTTCGCCGGGTGACCTACGCCGCGCGCCACTATCGCCTGATGGAGACGGTCGCCGCACTCGCGGAGTGCCTGACTTCAGAGGGACGGGTGCAGGAGGCCGACGCACTGCTGATCGAGAACGGTGAACCGCCTCGAAGGTGACTCATTCACTCATGGCTTCTTCGCGCGTCGTCGATCCGCCACGGCGTCCTCCAAAGCGGGGAGGAGCCGAGCGGCGACGAAACAGTTCCCCTCGCGATTCGGATGGCTCCGGTCCGCCCAACAGTGCTCTCTTCCCGCGACCTTGAGGTCCCTCTGCATTTCCGGCACGTACTTGGCCTGGTAGCGATCGGCGATCCGGATCTCCATTCGCCCAATGGCATCCCCGAGATCGGCGGGCTCTCCGTCGAGCTGCCGGCTCTGGCCGCGCACATAGGGATCACGCCCGAAGCAGCTCGCGATCACGACCTCGATCTCTTGCGAACGCGCCGCCGAGACCATGGCCTCGAGGTCTTCTTCCATCGCCTCGATGGGGCGACGACGGTTGTAGTCATTGGCACCCAGCTCGATGACGACGATGTCCGGAGCGAGATCGAGCACGTCACGCTGGAAGCGGGCGCGCCCGCCTTCGAGCGTGTCGCCGCTGATCCCCCGGTTGAAGAACTGGTGCTCGGGCAGCCATCGCGCGAGCCAGTCCGTGTAGCGCCCGCCTTCGCCACCGCAGGTGGTGAGGCTGTCGCCCAGGCAGACGATCTTCAGTGGTGGCTTCAGCGGTGGCGGCCGCTCCGGCGATTCCATGGAACGGCAAGCGCCGAAGGCGAGGAGGGCCGGCAGGAGGCAGCTTCGCTGGAGACTCACGGCTCGCCATTCTCCGCTGCCTGCCGAGTTCTCGCCACCGGTCCGCGGCAGCCCGGCCGGCCCAGAGTGTGAGCAAGAGACTTGAGCTGCCTATGGCCGGTTGCGGCGGTGCAGCCAGTCGCCGCGCGGAGCATCGCGTCACGGTCGACACAGCAGCGGGTCGACAATCTGCGACTCTTGATGGCCGAGTCCGCTTTCGACATCGTCAGCGCGCACGCAGGAACCGGCCACGTCAAGCGCCTTGAATCGACGGGCACGACGCATCGAACGCGCGGGGGGGACCCAGGTGAGCGCGAAGAGCATGGATGTCTTCTCGCTGCGCGACACCGTCGTCGGCGAGTACCGCAAGTTCGCGACCTCGTTCACGACGATCCATGCTGAGGACATCCGCCAGCAGGTCGAGGCCATTTACGCCGAGGGGCGCTTCTGGCCAGAGCCGCTCATCCAGATCAACCCGAGCTACAAGCGCGGCGCGAACCTGGCGGGGCTCGTCGCGAGTGGCGCGCTCGAGCCGAGGACGGCCGAGATCTTCCGAGCCGACGACGCGCCGCTCTCGCTCTACAAGCACCAGGAGCAGGCGATCGCGCTCGCGTTGCAAGGCGAGAGCTACGTCGTCACGACGGGCACCGGCTCGGGCAAATCGCTCTGCTTCTTCATCCCGATCGTCAATGCGGTCCTCGCCGAGAAGCGGACGCGCGCCGCGCCGCGAACGCGGGCGATCGTCATCTATCCGATGAACGCGCTGGCCAACAGCCAGCTCGAGGAGCTCGACAAGTTCATCCAAAGCGTGGCCGGCGAGAAGCCCGTCACGTTCGCCCGCTACACCGGACAGGACGACCATGAGGAGCGGCGTCGAATCTCGGAGAACCCGCCCGACATCCTGCTCACCAACTTCATGATGCTCGAGCTCTTGATGACTCGGCAGGACGAGCTGGATCGCCGGGTCATCGGCAATTGCGCCGGGCTGCGCTTCCTGGTGCTCGACGAGCTGCACACCTATCGCGGTCGCCAGGGCGCCGACGTGGCACTCCTCGTCCGCCGGGTCCGCGAGCGCCTGTCGCCCGAGAAGCTCCAGTGCATCGGCACCTCGGCCACGATGGCCAGCGAAGGCTCTCTCGAAGACAAGGGGCGCGTCGTGGCGCGCGTGGCCTCGAAGCTCTTCTCGATCGAGATCCCCGAGAGCAACGTCATCGTCGAGACGCTCGAACGCGTGACCGACTCGGCGCAGAGCGCGACGTCGGTACGGCACGCGCTCGGTCCAACCATCGACCAGGGCATCGCATCCACCATCTCCGATGCAAAGCTCTGCACCCACCCGCTGACCATCTGGGTCGAGACACGACTCGGCGTGGCGTGGTCCGAGGTCGATCAACGTTGGGTGCGCGCGCGGCCGCTCACCGTCGAGGAGGCCGCCCGCGCGCTCAGCGAGGACTCGGGACGCACCGTGGATGCCTGCCGTTCGGCACTGCGCACGCTCCTCCTCGTTTCGAGCATCCCCGAACGCGAGCGCACCGGCTCCCCCGATGCCAGCGCGCGCAGCTTCTTCGCCTTCAAGCTCCACCAGTTCATCTCCGGGGCCGGGCACGCCTACGCCACGCTCGAAGCTCCCGGTCAGCGCACCGTGACGGTGGACGGCCAACAGTTCCTTCCGGGTGAGCCCAACAAGCGCCTCTACCCGGTGCACTTCTGCCGTGACTGCGGGCACGAGTACCACCCGGTGCGCTTCGTCACCGACGGTGGCGACCGCAGCTTCCTGGCCCGCGACATCGACGACGCCGCTCCTGCGCGGCCGGGCGACGATGACGATTACGACGAGAGCTCCAAGAGCGACGCCGTCAGCGCCGACGACGCGACCGACCGCGAGCTCTTCGGCTTCGTCACCCTCGCTGCACGCGACGCCGACTTCTCCTTCTCTGACCGCGACGAGGACTACCCGGAGACTTGGCTCGAATATGACGCAGCCGGCAATCCTCGTCTCAAGACGCACTATCGAGGAGCGCGCGCCCGTGCAGTGACGGTCGCACCCAACGGCAAGCTTGGCGCCGGAGCCAAGGCGTGGTTCCTCCCCGGCAAGTTCCGCTTCTGCCTCCGCTGCGGCGCCACGCAGGGCGGCGCCGCCCGTGATCGCAACCGGCTCGCCTCGCTCTCGGCGGAAGGGCGAAGCTCCGCGACCACGGTCCTCGTCGGCAGCGCGCTCCGCTGGATGCACGGCGGCGACTCGGGGCTCGCGCCGTACTCCCGCAAGCTGCTCGGCTTCACCGACAATCGTCAGGACGCCGCATTGCAGTCGGGCCACTTCAACGACTTCCTCTTCGTCAGCCAGATCCGCGCCGCCTTTCTCGGGGCGCTCGAAGTCGCCGGCGAGAAGGGGCTGCGCAGCGACGAGCTCGGCGGCGCGCAGCAGAAGGCGCTCGGCTTCGACCGACCGAGCGCCGAGGTCCGGGCCGAGTGGCTGCTCGAACCCAGCCTCAAGGGTTTCAACCTGCAAGAGGCGGAGAGCACGCTGCGGCAGGTTCTCTCCTAGCTCGTCTGGTTCTATCACAGCCGCCGCTGGCGCTACAAGAACCCGTACCACGAGCAGCTAGAGCTGGACGAGGTCGAGTACATCTGCCACGAGCAGCTGGCGGAGG
>CAYRQC010000142.1:0-7943 GCA_964426265.1 uncultured Phycisphaerales bacterium
TCGAACATCGCGACGAGAAGACGATGGCGAGTCGAGGGTGGTGATCCGGGGCCGAGAGTGTGCGAGAGCGGCCGATCAGCCGGCGCGACCCGCCGCGGGCGGCGCCATGGAGCCTGCGGGTAGGATCGGCGCCCCATGATCCCGCCGCGCAAGACTCGCAAGATCCGCATCCGTGACCTCGAGCTCGGGGGCGACGCGCCGATCGCCATCCAGAGCATGGCGGCGACCCGCACGCGCGATGTCGCCGCGACGATCCGCCAGGTGCGGCTGCTCGAAGAGGCGGGGGCCGATCTGGTTCGCATCGCGATCGACAGCAAGGCCGATGTCGAGGCGCTCGCAGAGGTGCGCAAGGCGACGAAGGCGCTGCTCTCGGTCGACCTGCAGGAGAGCTGGCGGCTCGCTGCCGACGTCGCGCCGTACGTCGACAAGCTGCGCTACAACCCCGGCCACCTGCATCACCACGAGAAGGAGCTGCCGGTCGAGGAGAAGGTCGCCTTCCTGGTCGGCGTCGCGCGCCAGCACGGGCTCGCGCTGCGGGTGGGGGTGAATGCCGGCTCGATCGATCCGCTGCTGGAGGCGCGCTTCCCGGGCGATCACGTCGCGGCGATCGTCCAGTCGGCGAGCGATCACTGCGCGATCCTCGATTCGCTCGGCTTCCTCGACTACTGCGTCTCGATCAAGGACTCCGATCCGCGGCTCGTGATCGATGCCAACCAGCGCTTCGCCGCCGCGCGCCCCGACGTGCCGCTCCACCTCGGCGTCACCGAGGCGGGCATGCCGCCCGACGGGATCATCAAGACGCGGATCGCGTTCGAGCAGCTCCTCTCGCGCGGGATCGGCGACACGTTGCGCGTCTCGCTCACGCTGCCGTTCGATGACAAGGGGCAGGAGATCACGGTCGGGCGCCAGCTTCTCGACGACATCGAGCACGGCCGCTTCCGCTCGGTACCGCCGAACTTCTTCAACCAGCTCAACATCGTGAGCTGCCCGTCGTGCAGCCGCGTCGAGAACGAGAAGTTCATCGAGCTGGCGCAGGACGTCCAACGCATGACCGCGTGGGCGAAGGAGCACGCGATCACCATCGCGGTGATGGGTTGCCGCGTGAACGGTCCGGGCGAGACCGACGATGCCGACCTCGGTTTGTGGTGCGGACCGACCCACGTGAATCTGAAGCGCGGCGAGGAGACGGTCGGCGCGTTCACCTACGAGCAGATCCTCCCGCGCGTCAAGCAGGAGGTGGAGCGACTGGTCGCGGCGCGCGGCGGAACCATGCCGTCAGCGCCGTCGACGAAGTAGCGAAGTAGGTCAGATACCGGTTTTGCGACGCAGGTGGGCGGCGGCGTTCGGGCAGTAATGGTCGTCGAGCCACTTGCCGAGGCTCTCGGCGTCATCCCGTTTCAGCTGCGGTCCGCAGCTCTCGACCAGGAACTGTACGGCAACCATGGCGGGTGTGTCCCCGAAGGCGAGGCCCTGGCAGCGCACGAGTTGGGTGAGTGCGTAGTAGTGAAGGTCCGCGCGCTTCTCGGCGTTCGTGGCGTCCTTCAGCAAGGCGGCCATCTCTTCGGAGTAGGCGCGAATCGCCCCGCGGTAGTCGCTGGCTGCGAAGCACGCATCGCCCTTCGGGAAGAGCGACTTCCGGACTACCTCGGCGATCGGGTCTGCTGCACAGCCGAACAGCGCAAGTAGCAGAGCTGCCAGTGCGCGCGATGGACCGCTCGCAGGATTCTTGTTCATTCCGCTCTCCATGGTCGGCGCAGTGGTCAGTGAAGGTGTCGCGTCCGCGATCCGGTGCAGCGAGCATCCTACGAGGATCCGAGTTACCGTCTCATGGTGCAGTCGAGCGGCACGGAGAGGCGCCATGGACCTCGGCTTCGAGACGATCGGCAACGCGACCATCGTGTGCCACGACCAGGGGCCGGTGCTGGCGACCGATCCGTGGCTCACCGGCGCGGCCTACTTCGGGAGCTGGAGCCTCGGCCACGAGATCCCGGCCGAGCAGCTCGCCAACGTCCGTGCCTGCCGCTACCTCTGGATCTCGCATGGCCACCCCGACCACTTGAGCGTCGAGTCGCTCCAGGGGCTGCACGACAAGGTGATCCTGCTCCCCGATCACGTCGGTGGCCGCATTCGGCGCGAGCTGGAGGGGCTCGGCTTCTCGACGCGCGTGCTGCCGGACGGGCTCTGGGTCGAGCTCGCGCCGCGGCTGCGCGTCTGCTGCCTCTCCGACTACAACCAGGACGCGATCCTGCTCATCGACCTGGGTGGCCGGCTGCTGGTCGATGCCAACGATGCGAGCGACCGCGGCGTCGGCGACTTCCTGCGCGCGACGATCCGCCGCTACTCGGAGTCGTTCCTGCTCTGCCTCACCGGTTACGGCGACGCCGACATGATCCACTTCCTCGACGAGCAGGGCCGCCGCGTGCTGCCCGACGCGGCGATGAAGCAGGCGCTCGGACCGGGGATCGCGGGCCTGCTCGACCATTACGGCATCAAGACCTTCGTCCCGTTCAGCTCGATGCACCGCTACCAGCGCGCCGACACCATCTGGGCCAACGAGTACGCGACCCCGATCGAGGAGCACCGCCGCGACTTCCCGCAGGGCCACGGGATCGCGATCCTGCCGGCCTTCGTGCGCGTCGACTTCGCGCACGACGCCGTCAACGAGATCGCGCCGCACGCGCTGCCCGAGGTCGTGCACCAGCCCGAGGAGTTCAGCGACTCGTGGTCGGACGTGTTCGAGCCGGCGGACGTCGCGCTGCTCCGCGTCTATCTCGCCCGGATCTCCCACCTGCGCACGTTCCTTGGCTGGATCACCTTCCGCGTCGGCGGGCGCGACACCACGATCGACATCGACCGCCAACATCGTCGCGGCATCGTCTTCGAGGTCCCGCGCGCGTCGTTGATGACCGTGGTCCAACACGCGATCTTCGACGACTTGTTGATCGGCAACTTCATGAAGACGACGCTGGTCGGCGAGTGGCACGCTCGCAACGCGGCCGGCCTCTATCCCGACTTCACCCCGTTCGTCGCCAAGTACGCCGACAACGGCGGCGCGCGCAGCGCGGCGGAGCTCGCCGCCTACTTCGCCGAGTACCGGCGGCGAGGACTGATGAGCCCCGGGCCGACCCCGCTCACGCAGGCAGCGTTCGAGCGCGCGGAGCGCTACCGCTGACGTGGTGCCAGGCACGGATCCGTCGGTCACTCACGGTCGGGCGCGGTCAGTAGATGATCTCGAGCTTCCCGAACGTCGCGCGGAAGTCGGCCTCGTCGAGCGCGGTGCTGAAGACGAGGTACTGCTGGTCGGCGACCTTCACACAGCGCAGCGGCGCGCCGCGATCGACCGGGCTGATCGACTGGCGCGGCAGCTTTTCGGGCGGTCCTTGCCAGACGATCGCGTTCATCGAGTCGAAGAGGGCGATCTGGTGCGCGACCAGCATCGCGCGCGTGGCGAATTTCTCGTGGCCGATGATGCCGCGCGTCTCGACCGGGAGGCGGGCGACCTCGAGATCGTTGAGGCCGAGCACGTCGAAGGTCCAGAGCCGCGAATACCACGGCACCACGCCGGCGCCGCCGACGGCGATGCGCAGGTCGGCGGGGAGCTTCCCCTCGTCGACCAACTGGCGCAGCAGCAGCCCGGCTTTGGTGCGGCGCTTGGTGTATTGAGCGAGCTTGTCGATGGTCGCCACGCCGCTCCAGAGCTTCTCGCCTCTCGCGGCTTCCGGCCGGTGTGAGCCGAGCTGCGTCGTGACGAGCAGGCCGACGGCCGCGGCCGCGGCCAGCACTCGCCCGCTCGCCCTCCGCGACCCGGGCGGCGCCGCGGCGAGCCGCTCGAAGGCGTCGGCGAAGAGCAGCGCGAGCAGCGGGAGCACCGGCAGGAAGAAGCGGAACTCGTGCCAGTCGCCACCGATCGCGATGAGGTAGGCGAAGTGCGCGAGGCCGTACGTGGCGAAGAGCGCGTGCTCGGCGCGGCGCGGCGATCCGGGAAGCAACAGCACCAGCAGCAGCGGCGCGAACCAATGGAGCGGGAAGTCGGAGAGGAAGCAGCCGAACCAGACAAGTCCCTGCTCGGGATAGAGGCCGGAGACCTTGGCGTAGAACGTGTTCGGCAGCCAGAAGCCGTAGTAGTGGTGGCGCCAGAGGAGGTGGCTGCCAGCAATTGCGCCGAAAGTGAAGGCGAAGCCGAGCAGCGCGCGCACGCTCCGCGGCCGGCGCGCCCGCCGGCGCACCACGTCGAGCAGCAGGAAGCCACCCGCGATCCCCGCGGCCATCCAGCCCTCGGGCCGCGTGAGCGCCGCAGCCGCGAGCCAGAGCGCCGAGCCCCACGGCCGCAGGTCCGGCTCGCGCCGCTCGCGCGCGAGACGCAGCAGCCCGGCGAGCACGAACAGCGCGAAGAGCTGCATCGCCATGCCGCTCGTCGACCAACCGCAGAAGACGCGATGGAGCGCGAGCAGCAGCGGCGCGAACCAGGTGAGCGGGCTCGTCCAGCCGAAGCGCCGCGCGCCGACGAAAGTGACCACGGCGAGGATCGTCACGCCACACCCGACCAGCACGACGTTGGCGAACAGCTCCGGCGCCAGCCCGAGCTTCATTCCTCCCGCCACGATCAGCGTGAAAAGAAACTCGGTGTAGCCCTCGACGCGCTCGCCGGGATTGAAGACGAGGCCGTGGCCCTCGACCAGGTTGCGCGCGTAGCGGAGCGTGATGAAGGCGTCGTCGTTCAGCCACCACCAGTGGGCGACGTTGAGGCAGAACGCCGTCGCCGCACCGAGCGCGGCGACGATGGCGAAGCTCGTCGCCGCGATCCGGACCGCTCGGCTCATCGATTGAAGAGGAACGCCGGGCTCGTCGCGAGCGCCCACGCGAGGTCCTGCGCGGCGGCGACTCGGAGACGATCAACCAGGTCGGGCGCGGTCATGAGGAACGTCCGATGGATCAGCGCCTCGTCGGCAGGCGCGCGCTGATCCGCCGGCTTCGCCATCGCCGCCAGGACGGCGTCGGGGAGCGGCGCGACGCGCACCGGACGCGGGTTGGTCGCGATCGAGAGCTTGAAGCGCCCAAGGGTGTGGCCGGCGCCCCAGCCTTGATCCATCGTGACCACGAGCAGCATCCCGCCCGCACCGCCGAGGTCCTCCGCCGTCTCCCACACCGCCTGGTGGGGCTGCATGACGTTCGGCCAGATCGCCCAGCCACTCTTCGGGTTGCCGTCGGCGATCTGCTCGGGCGAGAACTGCTGCTGCGAGAAGTCGGCGCTCGCGTTCTGGAGCACGATCGGTTTGCCGCCGGCCGCGCCCTTCAGCGGAATCGCGACGACCTTGAGCTCGCTCAGCACGAAGTTGCCACTGTCGGAACGGCCGCTGCCACCTTGGGGCAAGGACGTGTCGGGGAGCGCCTCGATCCGCAGCGCGGTGATCTTCTCCTGCGCGGTGTAGGCGAGCAGCGTGTACGTGTCGGTGTCGGGTCGCGGCCCGCCGGCGAGCAGCGAGCCGTCCGGCAGGGTCGTGAAGGTCGTCCCGCCGGCCGACTGTGCCTCGATTCGGTCGAGCGGCTGCCAGGCGACGCGCGGGATGCCGGCTTCCCACGCGGCACGACGCGTCCGGTACTGCTCGGCATCGGCGGGCGGGAGCGCCGCGATGCTCACGGGCAGCGCCGGATCGAAGCTCGGCAGGAGGGTGTTGGTTTCGGCATCGGTCGGCGGCCGGCCGAGGAAGCGCACATAGAGCTCGTCGACGATTTTCCGCGGCGCGCGCTCGTAGGCGACGAAGCGGTTGATCGCGTTGTCGGGATCCTCGATCGCGTCGGCGAGCGTCGGGCCGTTCACCAGGTGGAGTGCCTGGCCGAGCGACATGCCGCTGCCGCGTTCGCATTCGCAGGCGCTCTCGCGCGGCGGCCGGCCGAAGAGCGCGAGGAAGCCGTCGGGTGGCGTGACGCTCGGATCGAGGAACTCGGCGGCCCGTGCGTCGGGTGGCGCGCCGGCGACGCGCGCCTGGTGGCCGGTCGCGAGCTCGATTGCGTCGTAGAGCGTCTCGGCGGGCAGCCGGCGCGCGGTGGCGTGGGCGTAGTGGAGAGTGTCGTCGACGTTCCACTCGTTGGTGGCGAGCGAGCGCTGGTAGGTCGCCGATTTGCAGATCAGCTCCATCAGCTCGCGCACGTCGAAGCCGGAGTCGATGAAGCGCTGGGTGAGTCGCTCGAGCAGCTCGGGGTTGGTCGGCGGGTTGCTCGCACGGATGTCGTCGACCGGCTCGATCAGCCCGACGCCGAGGAAGTAACTCCAGAGGCGATTCACGTAGCTCTTGGCGAAGTAGGGGTTGTCGCGCGTCGTGATCCAGGCGACGAGCTGGTCGCGGCGCGAGGGCGGCTCGGTGGCCGCGGGAGTGGAAGTCGCGGTCGGATGGCCCGCGTCGAGCTCCGCGCGCGGTCCGTGGCCCGGATCGCTGTGTACCTCGAGCGGATAGGGGAAAGCCGGCGCAGCGATCACGTTCTTGGTGGGATGCATCACGTCGCCGTGGTCGACGTCCTTCACCATCTCCTCGTAGGCGAGCTCGACGTCGTCGGGCCGGTTGTCGTAGGTGCGCGGCATCATCGGCGAGCCCGGCACGTTGTCGCGCCCGACCTGCGCGAAGTAGGCGGCGAGCTGCCAGTGCTGATCCTGCGTCCAGCGCTCGAATGGATGGTCGTGACACTTGTTGCAGCTGAAGCGGACGCCGAGGAAGAGCTGCGTCGTGTTCTCCATCGCGACGTCGGGCAGGCGCAGGATCTTCCAGTAGGCCGCCGGCGGGTTCTGGTAGGTGGAGCCCTTGGCGCCGAGGACGTCGGTCGCGAACTGGTCGTAGGGACGGTTGCTCGCGATCTGCTCGCTGATCCAGTTGCGCAGGCGCGCCGCCCCCTCGACGCCGAGAAACTTCGA
Source organism: uncultured Phycisphaerales bacterium (assembly GCA_964426265.1). Classification (GTDB taxonomy): domain Bacteria; phylum Planctomycetota; class B15-G4; order B15-G4; family SIAN01; genus SIAN01. Next base: position 6,905 of record CAYRQC010000142.1, read on the forward strand.
GTTCACCTGCAGCAGGTCGGACCACTTGTTGGTCCAGTGCTCGATGAACTCGACGCTGCCGATCAGGCGATCGATCAGCTCGTCGCGCTTGCGCCGCGAGTCGCGCCGGTCGGAGAGGAAGGCGCGCGCTTCGCGGGCGGTCGGCGGCGTGCCGGTGAGATCGAGGTGGATGCGGCGGACGAACTCGGCGTCGCTGCACGGGCCGCTCGGCTGCGCCTTCAGCGCGGCGAGCTTCGCGTCGACCAGCTCGTCGATCCAGTTGTGCTCGGCGACCGGCTGCATCACGAAGCCGCTGCGATCCCCCATCACGATCAGCCGCGTGGCGGCGTAGCGACCGGCGTAGCGCGCGAGGATGGCGGCGTCGCCGCGGCGCTCGGCCGTGACCAGACCGCCGGGCGCGACGGTGGCGATCTCGATGTCGTTGCTCTCGACGACGGCGTCGGCGGTGACGTCGCGCGTGCGGCCGTCGGAGTAGGTTGCGAGCACCGCCATCTGCTGCGCGAGCCCCGCCAGCGGCACGATCGGGCTCTGCGGCACGATCTCGATCGACACCAGCTTGGCCGCCTCGCGATCGAGCTTGGCGCCGGCGTCGACCCACGCCTTCAGCAGCTCGTAGTCACGCGAGCCGACCTCCATCCGCTTGTTTCCTTCGTGCGGGACGCTCCCGGTGGGCTTCAGTAGGAAGAGGCTCTGGTCGGGGACGGCGCGGTTGAAGCGGCGGCCGGCGAGGTCGTCGGTGAGCGCGAGGTGGTCGAACGCCGGGTCGTAGCCGCGCAGGCTGAGCTTGAAGCCGTTCTTCCCCTTCGCCGAGCCATGGCAGGTGCCGGCGTTGCACGAGAGGCGCGTCATCAGCGGCACGACGTCGTTGACGAAGCTTGGTTCGGAGTGGGCTTGCGTCCCGCGCACGGAGACCGCGATCGTCGCGACGCGCTCGCCGAGCCGCAGCGTGAGCGTGCCGTCGCCGTCGTGCAGCGGCGTCACCTTGCCGCGAGCGTCGATCGCGACGAGGCCGCCCGCGACGGCGCCTTCCGCCTGCACG